>JAZDHD010000331.1:0-6698 GCA_043806215.1 Pseudomonadota bacterium
ATCCCAGGTTCTCTTGATTCATAGTAGGCGACGGATTCCAAATGTTCCCTCTCCGCGTCCGGGTGAAACTGATATCTCATTTCAGGAGGGCCCGGGCCTTTCGCTGAACCTCCTCAGCGGGGATAAGCCGAACGTGGCGTTGATCGATCTCTCTCGCTCGCCGATCCGCTTCAACCAGCCACGATTCTTCAATCTCCTCCTCGGACAACGACTCAAGACTCAGGATCAACTCCCGTGCGAGCTTTGCGCGATGATCCGGAGGCAGGTCGAGCGCCTCATTCCGAATTGTCTCGAAATCCATAGTCCACCTCTCTCAATCTTAAGAAACATCAAATACCGTGGGACCTCTCTGAGGAAATAGATCACCTTCGCACCAAGTTGCCAAGACTTAAACGCCGAGTCAATATTCGGGGTTGGCCTGATCGAGATTACCACCAACAGGACCGAGCTTCTCGATCTTTTCTGCAAGCGGCATGAGACCATCTACGTAGGCAGAGTAGGCTCTGCCGGTTCGTTCATAGCCGAGTTGCTCCTGTAGGCCTCTGCGCTGTTTACTCAGCTTCAGGAACCGGGCCCGTGTCCGTCGAATCAAAATAGAAAGGTTCGACACGCCCTGTGCCTGATGCAACCGTGGTTTCATCTATCTCAATGATACGGACCTTCTCGTCGTCAGGGAACCAACACATCGTTCCGCATCAGGAAGCACCACCGACAAACCTGAGCTTATTCCCGTCCGCTTCCGCCTCGATGGTCTCGCCGGGCTGATACTTCCCGCCGAGTATTTCCATCGCCAACGGATTCTCGATGAGCCGTTGGATGGCACGTTTCAGAGGCCGGGCGCCGTACGCGGGATCGAATCCCTCGGCGGCAAGCATGTCCCGGGCCCGTGGTTTCAGGACCAACTTGAACTTGTTGTCGGCCAACCGCTTGTTGAGACGCTGAATCTGGATGTCCACGATGTCCTTGATCTGATCCCGGTCAAGTGCATGGAAGATAATCACGTCGTCAAGGCGGTTGAGAAACTCGGGCCTGAAGTGATGCCTCAGCGCTTCCATCACCCCCGCCCTCATCGCTTCCTCGTCTCTCCCCGCGAAGTCTCGTATCTGCGCGGAGCCGATGTTTGACGTCATGATGATGATGGTGTTCTTGAAGTCCACGGTACGTCCCTTGCCGTCGGTCAGCCGCCCGTCGTCGAGGATTTGCAGCATCGCGTTGAACACCTCGGGGTGCGCCTTCTCTATCTCGTCGAAGAGTACCACGGAATAGGGACGGCGACGCACCGCTTCGGTAAGATACCCGCCCTCCTCGTAACCTACATAGCCCGGAGGGGCTCCGATGAGTCGTGCCACGGAATGCCTTTCCATGTACTCGGACATATCCACCCTCACCATGGCCTGCTCGTCGTCGAAGAGGAATTCCGCCAGGGCGCGGGCCAACTCGGTCTTCCCGACCCCGGTGGGCCCCATGAAGATGAATGACCCGATTGGTCGATTGGGGTCCTGCAACCCGGAACGCGCCCGCCGCACCGCATCCGCCACGGCCGTAATGGCTTCCTGTTGGCCCACTACCCGCTTGGAAATCCGCTTCTCCATGGTGAGGAGCTTGTCCACCTCGCCTTCCAGCATCCTGGACACCGGTATGCCGGTCCATTTCGCTACGACGTCCGCCACATCATCAGGACCCACTTCTTCCTGGAGCAGGCCCCCGTCCTTCTGGATCTCCGCAAGTTGCTCGTTTCTCTCCTTGATGTCATTCTCGAGGGCGATAATCATGCCGTATTTGAGTTCCGCAGCCTTGGCCAGATTGCCCTCCCTCTCGGCCCGGGCCTCTTCGAGTTTGGTACGCTCGTAGCGCTCCTTGAGCGCTCTGATTTCATGGATAACCTTCTTCTCCTGCTGCCACTTCTCCTTGAGAACATTGGACTCGGCCGTTAGCTCTTGAATCTGTTGGCCGACCTTGAGGAGCCGCTCTCTGCTCGCGTCGTCCGACTCTTTATTGAGCGCCTGTTGCTCGATCTGGAGCTGAATGATTCGACGCTCGATCTCGTCGATCTCCGTCGGCATTGAGTCGATTTCTATACGCAGTCTGGAAGACGCTTCATCGATGAGATCGATGGCCTTGTCCGGAAGAAACCGGTCGGTAATGTAGCGATGCGAAAGGGTTACCGCAGCAATGATGGCACTGTCCTGAATGCGCACCCCGTGGTGAAGCTCGTAGCGTTCCTTGAGTCCTCTCAGAATGGCTATCGAGTCTTCCACCGACGGCTCGGCCACGTAGATGGGCTGGAACCTCCGCTCCAATGCGGCGTCCTTTTCGATGTATTTCCGATACTCGTTGATCGTCGTCGCGCCCACGGCCCGCAGTTCTCCCCGTGCAAGGGCGGGCTTGAGCATGTTGGATGCATCGACCGCGCCTTCGGCCGCCCCCGCTCCAACGAGAGTGTGCATCTCATCGATAAACAGGACGATCTCGCCGGCAGCCGTGTCGATCTCTTTGAGCACCGCCTTGAGGCGGTCCTCGAACTCTCCGCGGTATTTGGCTCCAGCAACGAGCTGTCCGATATCCAGGGCCAGCACCCGTTTGCCCTTGAGCGTTTCAGGAACGTCCCCTGATACAACCCGACCCGCAAGACCTTCCACAATGGCCGTCTTGCCCACTCCCGGATCGCCTATCAAGACCGGGTTGTTCTTCGTCCGGCGGGACAACACCTGAATGATTCTTCTGATTTCGTCGTCACGACCGATAACGGGATCCAGCTTGCCTTTGCGGGCAAGTTCCGTAAGGTCTTTGGTAAATCGTTTGAGTGCCTGATATTTCTCTTCGGGCGACTGATCCGTTACGCGCTGCGTTCCTCGAATGTCGGCCAGTACCGTATAGATCTTGTCCTTTGAGACGCCGTGCCGGGAGAGGATGCGTGCGGATGAACTCCCCGAAGCCTCCGTGAGAGCTATGAGTATGTGTTCCACGGAAACATATTCGTCCTTGAGCTGCTCCATCTCTTTGAACGATGCCTCGAGCACTCCTCTGAGCTGGGCCGAAAAATACCGGTCGGTAGAGGCTCCGGACTGCTGCGGCATCTTCTCGACGGCCTGAAGCGCCTCGCTCCGTATCCGGTCGGGCTCGGCGCCCAGCTTCTTGAGGATCTCGACGCAGATTCCCTCCTGGTCGGACAGCAACGCGAGGAGCAGGTGTTCCGTGTCGACCTGCGGGTTGCCTCTCTTGGCCGCGATGTCCTGCGCCATTTCCAGCGCTTCCTGAGATTTTAGGGTGAATTTGTCCGCGCGCATTCTCTACTCCTGTTCCGGTTTCCCCATAGTCATTCCGCCCGGTTTCGGCCGTCCGGATCAACCGTTTCCCAATCCGTCCACACGTACCGTTGTCGAGTCCGCCGGCGTGTCCGTTTGCCTGCCGACTGACAGTTTACCCAACAGGTAAATCATGTGGGATCGTCTGTCAACCGTGTCAACCGAATCTCTCACACGTAACATGATGTACTGTAGTGACGCGCCGACCCTGCCCGCCCATCCATGGGCGATCTTTCCGTTTCTTTACACTGCATCCGCTTTGGGGTAGGATGCCCCGCACGCGGACAGGATGCCGCGGATTCCGACCGACAGGGAACCAACATGACAGATCGCACGGAAGTAACCGGATCCCCAGTGGAACCAAACCGGCGGGACAAGAATTGTAGTCCGCACCATCAGCGCGGATCCCGGAAGAACCCGTTCCTCGAAAGTGCCGCGGTTACACGCCGTGCATTCTTAATCGCCGCGGGAACCGTTGCGGGGAGCTTGATGTTCAAACGTTCCGTTGCTCACGGGAAGACCAAGACCCTCGTGGGCTTCATTGTGCCGCAAGAAAGTCAACATGCGTCCGAGACCGAGTCCCTCATTGCAGGCTTCGAACTCTTTCTGAAAGAGAAGAACGTTTCGTCCATGGAAGTCTTGCGGAAAACCGCCGGCGAAGGGGACAAGGACATAGCGGCCGCCGTCGCGGAAATGATCATGAAACACGAGGTGCGTTTTCTGGTAAGCCCTCCGACGTTCAAAGGATCTGAGAAATGCGTCCACGGCGTGCCGCCGGGAAAACTCGTCCTCTTTGTCACCAATCCCGCGGTGCGCCTCGTGAGCGGAGAGATGTGCATTCCGGGGGCTTTCAGGCTGAGCCCCAACACCTATCAGTCCGCGAGGCCTCTGGCACCCTGGGCGTTGACCAACCTCGGCCGCAAGGTCTACATAACGGGCCGGGACGACGCGCAGGGAAACGAGGAGGCCGACTTTTTCGCCTATGGGTTCGAGAAAGCGGGCGGCAAGTTCGTGGATCGGAGGCAGGCAGCCGCCGACGGGAGAGATCTCGAGTCCATTGTGGACGCGATCGGACAATCCGACGCCGATTTTGTCTTCGCATCCTTTCGCGGCGAGATGGCCAAGACCTTTCTCACGTCTATCCGGACTGCCGCATCCGGCCAAGCCAAGCCCGTGGTGGGACCCGAATGCCTCACCTCTTACCCCTCGCCCCTCAAGGACATGGGTGCCCCCGGTCTCGGGGTGAAGAGCCTCGGCACCGTCAAAGACCCGGTTGCGTTCACCAAGAGGGTGAAGGGCAAGACGGGCAAACGCGTAGGCAATGCGGTCCGTGCGGCCGAGGGTTATGACATTGCATCGGTTGTCTTTGAGGCGACGAAGACTCAAGACGCGGCTCAGGGGGAAACCGACAATCTGATCAAATCCATCGAGAAGATGGAGATCAGAGGCCCCCGGGGCAAAATCGTGTTCGACAAGAATCACGAGCCCATTCTCGATGTTTTCGTCCGGCAATGGGCTTCACGGGGCGGCGCACTTCGGCAGGAGATCGTTCAGGAACTGGGCACGGCAGCCTCCCGGGATTTCGGCTGCGGCAGGGTGGGATTCCCCAAGAAGACCGACCTGGAATTGCAGGACGAGAAACGTCGTGAGGAACAGGAAGAGTAGTCCACAGCGGCGCCAATGCCGTACAGGGTCTTGAAAACCCTGGGCGGTACCGGCGGAACGCTCTTTTCTTCATTGACACGAGGCCGGAGCTTTTGCTAACGTAGATTCCATTAAACGGCTTGTCAAATACCGGGGTTGTAACGGCGGCGATAAGCGGATATCGAGGCGGTGTTTTGCCGTGAAACTCCCGGACAACCGGTAGGGTCGCTTAGAGTCGCGAAGGCTTTGCTGCAAGGTGCGGCGCGTGCCTTCGTGTAAAGGAGTGTGGAATGAGTAAGAAGTATCTCACGTGTGCCTCGGCGGTTGTCGTGTTGTTGATCGCGGCCGTGGTGGGCCAGGCGAACGCGGGAGGCCCTTGTGCTCCCCCGATGTGCGGACCGAACTATTGTTTGCCGCAAATGTGTCCGCCTCCCATGTGTGCGCCTCCTCCCTGCGGGCCGCCAATGTGCAAACCCAATCCCCTCGGGCAGATTTGCCGAGGAGCCTTGGATCTGGTCACCGGCGTGATAGCCCTCCCCTTCAAGGTGGCGGACTGCCTGATCGACAGCCTGCGATGCGCGCCCAGATGCGGGCCCCGTCCGGTGTGTGGCCCCCCCCACGGAATGGCCTGCGTACCGCCCATTTCGGTGCCTCCGTACATCTTGGGGCCGCCTCCCGGCATGCCTCCCTACGCGATGGGAGGACATCGGCCCATGGGCTTCGGCCACGGAGCACCGCGCAGGTTCTCACCAATGGCTCGGGGAGAGAAGACTGCAGGGCTGACCTTTATGGCAGTGTCCGACGATGGGTTCTTCGGGGCCTACTGGTAGAGCGCGGAGCACTCAGAGATTCTCGAGTGAGTTTTGCGAGGGGACGCCGAGAGGTGTTCCCTCGTCTTCATTCCGGTCCCGAAATGGGTTGAAGCGCTCAATCCCATCGGCGTATCCTGAAGATCCTCTCCTTGGCCAGATTGATCTGCTTCATCTTATCTTCGTCTCCTCCCTCCACATCGGGATGAAAACGGCGGCAGAGTTTCTTCCAAGCCTTCAGCACCTCGTGCTTCGCCGCGTCCGACGGCACATCGAGCAGTTCAAAGTGCTTCTTCAAACTGTACTCAAAGGGATTGACCGAGGAACGCGCACGGCGTTGCCGGAATTCATGGGGAATCCAGTTTTCCGCAGCGGCTCGGCGCTTTTGAAGCCTCCATCTCAGCATTGCAAGGCCCGCTCTGAGAATCCGGGAGTATTTTGCCTTGTTCCGGGCATCCCTCAGGGTCATGGGACTGATGTTGGTCAACGTGTCCGCCAGTCCCTCGGCCTCGGTAATGTTCAGTTGGCATACACCGTGGGCCGTGGGTTCCGCCGGCCCCAACAGATATGTAAGCTTCCTCAGGAATGCCGTCATCGAAGGATTTTCGCATTGGGAATGCTCATAGCAACGGCCGTCTGCGAAGTCCCGCGTATTCTTGCACTGTCGATACCCCCCTGCTTCAAGTCCTCTCCAATCCACTCCGGAGCAGTGTTGGGAGTCGAGTTCAACGAGCCACACCCCGTGATCCGGATCATGCACGATGGTCTTCCCGGTGAAATCGCGCTCGAGATGTCGAAAAACCCGATTTAACCGGTAATCGGTTAAATCAAACAGGCCGCGCAGGCGTTCTCTCGATATCCCCGGTTGTTCCACGACACAGGTGAGCACCTGTTCCTTCAACGACATGGATTCCCTTGATCCTTCCTTCCGTTCGAGCCG
>JAZDHD010000332.1:0-19575 GCA_043806215.1 Pseudomonadota bacterium
GCACTTAGGCAACTGCTCCAGAGCGGTTGCCGTAGTCTCTAACCAAGAAAAAGGCACTACCGGACCTGCCGGCAGTGTCCCCCTGCCTTTGAGCGGCAGACTGGAGCAAGCCCCGTGCTTACTCCCCATCGTCATTTTTGAATTCAATACGTACAGACGCCGGCACGTTGAGCCCCAGCGCCACTTCACCAGCCTTAATCATCGCTATCGGCACCGGGCAAGAAGCATGTTGAACGGCCTTGGTCACCTCCACAAGAATCCTGTTTCTGCTTCGGTCGGTCTGGAGCAGATCCCGGAGGGTAAAGGGGCCCGTTGCCTCGGTGTCGAGGGCTGCAACAGATTCACACTGGGATTCGAGTTCAATGACAACCTTACCGGAGGCGATCTTCCGAGCCTTCACGAGGGTCACGAAGCCACATGCACCGGGGAACACCTCTACGATTGTCAAACTGCCGTCATTCTTCACCATACAACTCCGCGACCGTCGTCTGTCCGCTGGTACCCGTCTTTCATTACCCGCCTCAGCGCTTACCGGTCCGGTGCCGTATCAGCCCCAGGCCTTCGAGGAGAGGAAATCGGTCCTTCATGTGCGGAATGTGCAATGCCTGAGTGAATTCCTGCTGAAAATCCCTTTCCAGCGTGAGGACGAGGTGCTCGGTATTTCGTGCAATGTGGTCTGCCTCCCGTCGTTTTTCATGGTTGAGAAGAGCTACTCTCGCCCCGTCCCCGGCTGCGTTTCCCACGAATGACACGCGATCCGGCTCACAGTCGGGGAGCATGCCCATGATCATGACTTTGAGCTTGTCCACATGGTTGCCGAAAGCACCGGCGATCTTCACTGCATCAACCCGATCCACGCCCATTCTTCTCATGAGAAGCTTGCACCCGGAATAAATGGCTGCCTTGGCTAGTTGAATCTGGCGCACATCCTTTTGCGTGATGACGAGATCTTTGCCGAATGTGGTTTCGTCTGCCCAGGCAACCACAAACTCTGCAATACCGGAGTCCGGATCCCTGCGGAAACGGGAGGATTTCTGAGCCCCATTGAACCGCCCGCTTCCGGTGATGATGTCACACAGGTAGAGCTCCGCGAACAGGTCCAGGATACCGGAGCCGCAGATTCCTCTTGCACCGATTTCTCCCGGTAACAGGCTGCTCTTCCATGCCCGCCGGCCTATAAGCTTGTAGTCGACCTCATGGGTGTCGGGATCGATGACAACCCGTTCGATGACACCGGGGGCCGCTCTCATCCCAAAGGAGATGTGAGCACCTTCCAGCGCGGGACCGGTCGCACATGAACAGGAAATCATCCTTCGGTTATTGCCCAGGACCAGCTCGCCATTCGTGCCGATGTCAATGATGAGTTGCAGCTCGTCAGTCATGTGCGGCTCTTCAGCGAGGATAACCGCCACGTTGTCGGCGCCCACGAAGCCTGCCTGGTTGGGAAGCACATGCACATAAGCCGAATCGCCGATGAACATCCCAAGATCCCGTGCTCGAATGTCCAGGCTGCGACCGACCGCTGAGGTGAAAGGGGCAATACCCACCACTTGGGGATCCAATCCAAGGAGAATGTGGTGCATGACCGTGTTTCCCACGACGGTCATGTCCATGATCAAGCGGCGCTTCGCAGTCACCTCATTCCTTTCCTTGGCGCTGAGACCGGATCCTTGCCCGCATTCGCCTGCCACGTGAGGAATCCGATTGCAGGCCCGGGAAATCATGGCGTTCAGGCCGGCAATGAGCTCCCTTCTCATGGTCTCCAGACCTTCCGGGTTATTCATGTGGTAGGTGATGCGGGACATGACATCCTCCCCGTACCCGGCCTGGGGGTTCATCATGGACTCTGTCGCGATGACCTCCATGGTTCTCAGGTTGCACAGGTACAATGCCATGGTGGTCGTGCCCACATCCACCGCCATCCCGTAATAGTCTTGGACAATTCCGGGCAAAATATCAATAACTTCCCTGTCTTTCCAGAGGGCTGCGGTAACGGTCCATTGACCGGCCCTGAGGGTTTCCGAAATCCTCCTCAGCGCCGCCCAGTCGATGGTCAGGGATGTCAGGCCGTGCGTGAGCTCCATTTCGTTGCAGAGGCGTTCAAAATCCCCAGTGGGGTTCTCAAGGCAGGGAGGGGACAACTGCACTGGATAGAGCTTCACGGCGGGATTCCGCTGAATGTGAATGGGCCTGACGTCCTTCGTGATTACCGGAGCGGTCCTCCTGGATTCTTCAGGAACAAAGACGACCAGATCGCCATGGACCTGGGCTGCGCATGCGAGCCGGAATCCTCCGTCTCGTTCCTGGGGGCTGATGTGGCCTTCTTCTTCGGCTTTCCAGGGCCCGGCATGAAGTTGAGAAGAATTGAGCCCCGATGTTACCCGGGCACCGTCCTCAATGCGCACCCTGCACTTTCCGCAGATCTTCATGCCTCCGCACAGCGCCTCGATGTTGGCTCCTAGTTGAAGGGAGGCCTCAATCAGGGTGGTGCCCTCGTCGATCAATCCTCTTCTGCCCGCCGGCTGAAAAGTCACACGATGTTTGGGAGGAGAAGATGCCATGCCTCACTGCACCGGGAGCGCTTCCGCGCCGCTCTTCATCTGAGTCATCAACCGCATGGCCTCTCGGACCGCGTTGCCCGCACTCTCGGCATAGCCGTCTGAACCGAAGAGCTGAGCGACCTCGCGGGTCACCGGCGCTCCACCAATCATTACGGAGACTCGGGGATTACTCTCTCTGATCGCGGAAATCGCACCTTTGAGCCCCATCATGGTGGTAGTCATCATCGAAGAGAGCGCCACGATTTCGGATCCGGTTCGGTGCAGCTCTTCCACGAATCTTGATATTGGCACGTCCCGGCCCAGATCATGCACGGTGAATCCCGCAACTTCGAGCATCATTTTCACGAGATTCTTCCCGATATCGTGAACGTCACCCTGCACCGTGCCGATAACCACCTGTCCCCTAGAGGCATCAGCCTGATCCGTATTGAGATGGGGCTTGAGGAGGTCCAGTCCGCGATACAACGCATCCGCACACATGAGTATCTCCGGCACGAAGTATTCGTGACGGTCGTAGAGATCTCCCACGGTCTTCATGCCCGCAGCGAGGCCGTTCATGATCGTGTCGAAAGGATCCAGACCCTCGTCCAGTGCCTGCTGAGCCAACTCAACAGTCTTATCCTCTTGATATTCCACCACCGCCTGTGCAAGGCCTTCGAGAATCTCCTTGCGTTTCATTTCTGCATCCATTTCGTTTCCCCTTATAGGCTCTGCAAAAAGTTGCGGCTGCATTGGAAGATCCCGCGTTCCGCATTACTGGGCAAGCCGCCGGCGCCATCCACCGCTGAATCCGTCATTTCTTCCGGCACCCGTTGTGCGCTCCAACGCATTGTCTGCCTCCGACCTACATTCGCCTCAATCCGAGCGAGCCTTTGCCAGATTGGTCTCGATCTGTTCAAAGTCAAAACCTATGCCTCGAACGTCTCGAATTGCCGTGCCCAATTCTTCCGTGGGCGCGCGTTCGGCCATCGCGTCAATGAGATCCTCATACTGAGGAATCATTGATTCGAAAATAAGATCACCCTGAATGGCGATGGTGGGCAAAACCCGACCCTTCATTTCCACGAATTTGTCCACTCCCGCCCGGGTCTTGATCGACCACTCCCGATAGCAGATGACGTCCTGTATTTGTTGGGGTAAAGCTGCAATAGACTCCATCATGTACGTGCATGCCGCACATTGCAGACTATCCAGAGTCAGTACGTCTATCATTATGGTGTCGGACATTGCTAATCCTCAACATTCTTTCGCGCGAAATCATGCGGATAGGACGCATAATTCGCCGAGTACCATTCCATGGCCTGGAGAACCTGGTCTACATTTTCCGGGGGAACGTTGTACGGCATGTCACACCCGGGAGCCAGAATGAATCCCGTGCCGCCTCCTGCGGCCATGCACGTAATCGCGTCCTCACGCGGGGAAAGAAGCCCCAGAGAGAGCGCGAGGGTCAGCTTGATGTTACCCGCGAATCCCACACCATGTTCCAGCGCCACGTCCCGCACATATGAGAGATTGAGCTGTTCATCGATGGCAAAGCCGTCGGTTCCTATGGCAGCCACTTCGTGGAGCACTTTGACGGCATCCCCGCATATGAAGAAGCTGGACACTTTGCCGGCATTCTTCGCTTCCTCTATGGCCGGTTGCGTAGCGGGCACCACCAGATCCTGAAAGGTGCTCGGCCGGATTTGCGACGCGACCGGATCGGTAATGGCAACGACATCGCACCCGATTTCTTGGGCATAGATTCGCGCTGATTCTCCCGCGACCTCTCCGGCAAAGCTGACGATCTCTGCAGCAAGTTCCGGATTCTTGTACACGTCCGTAAAGAGCTGAACGCCTCGAAGGTGACTGGCGAGAGTGAGAGGACCGCATACGATACCGTACAGCGCAACATCGGGCAGGGCCTCTCTCACTTTCTTACCAGCCTCGATGATGACCGGCCAGCGCCCGTCTTTGGGACCCGGAACCTTGATCCCGGAATCCGTTAGTCTTTGCTTGTCCAGCGGATGCCCGGTGATGGAGGGAGGATTGTCGGGCCACCAGCGATGGGGGCAGCCCATTGAAATCGCCTCCACGCCGAGGTCGAAGATGAGCGGAATCCCGTCCGCCTTGTACCGTTCAGCAGCATGAACCACCCCGCGGACTATGGCGTCCGGATTCTGCAAATAGGTATCTGCCGGTTCGTCGATCAGAAAGGCCGAATGAACTCCGCAATAGGGTACCCACGGAACCCGCTGGGTCGGTAATCCGCGGACGGCGTCGATCACATCTTGTTTTCCCATGAATTCTTACCACGTATCAGGGTCTGCCCCAAAAAGACCGACACTGCCGGCCTTCCCGGCAGTGTCTTGTCGTATCCGCAACCGAAGGCGGGGCTTCCCGTTTCAAACCCTCAATAGGGATCGTTCAGCGACTTGGCAAAACGGCCGTCGACCATCTTGCTCACATCAATCGGCTTCTTGAGCAGATTGAACTTCATCATCATTTTGTAGGATTCCCCCAGGCCGTATGTATAGATAACCGGAGGGGAATCAAACTGCGCCAAGACAAAGGGCTTCTTATTGGAGGCCTGGTTGATGTTGTTGTACTTTGCATAGATCTTCACTGCCTCATCGGGGGTCCTATTGATAACCTCTCTTGCCATTCCCAGCGCCTGGACGAACTTTCGGATGGTTTCCGGGTGTTTCTCCACGAAATCCCTCTTAAAGAACCATCCGCAGGAGTTCCAGAGATGCTTGCTCGTGGGGCAGGAATGGACCACACGGATTTGATCGCCCAGCTTCGCCTCCATGGACGGCGAAGACATTGTAATGTCAACGTTTCCGCTCAGGAGCATCGACGCACGTTCCGCATCATCGCCGGTCTGTATGACCTCGTATCCCTTGATTCCTCGCTGCGTGAGATCATATTCCAGCGCAAGCCACGGATTGGAAGGCTTCTTAAGATTGGCAATCTTCTTGCCGCCGAAATCGTCGATTGATTTTATGGGTGAGTCTTTGAGCACGGCATAGTCGAAAGTCCGGTTTCCTATGCCGCACACCAATACCAGGTCAACCCCCTTTTCCGCAAGAAAGAGCGCTGTGGACGACGGCACAAACGCTCCGGAAACATCGCTCCTGGGGATCATGCTTATTCGGGTGGGGAAACTGGGTACGTCAATCGGCTCGAAATCCAACCCTACCTTCTTGAAGTACCCTTTCTCGAATGCAATGGGCACATCCATCAGGAAGTCCAGGACTGAAGCATAGATCACCTTCATGTGGTCTTGTTCCGCAAAAGCATTGGAGCACAGGATGACCAGCAGGCAAACCGCAAAATACTTCGCGAAACGCACATATCTCTTTCGGCAGAAGGACATCACTCTTTCACCTCTTGCTCAGGTCATTGGGTGGTTCGTTTTCCAGAAAAGGCCGTTTTCTCGTGAATCAGTACGGGTCCGTCAGCGATTTGGCAAAGCGCCCATCCACGAGTGTCTGAATATCCATCTCCTTGTCCAGCAAATGGAATTCACGCATAACATTGTAGGTTTGCTGCAATCCGTACGTGTAAATAACCGGCGGATAGTCGAACTGCGCCAGGACAAACGGCTTCTTGAAGGATTTGTCGTTGAGTCGGCTGAATTTGGAATATATGTTGATCGCTTCCTCAGGATTTTCCCGGATAAGCTTGCGAGCCTTGGCCATGCCTTCCACAAGCCTCTTGACGGCTTCAGGATGAGCCTTGACATATGCCGGTTTGAACCACCATCCGCAGGAGTTCCAGAGGTATTTGCTGGTGTTGCAGGAATGGACTACCCGTACTTGATCTCCCAGCTTGGCCAGAGGGCCGGGCTGTATAAGGATCACATCCACCTGTCCCGTCATGAGCATGGAGATCCGCTCCACGTCGTTTCCCACGTTGAGCTGCTCAGCCTTGATGTCGGCATCCTTGAGATCCTTCTGCAAGGCTAACCAGGGGCCGGAGGGCTTGGGAGTATTGGCGATCTTCTTTCCTTCGAAATCCTTGAGTCTCTTGATGGGGGAGTCCTTCAGCACGGCGTAGTCGAAGGTTCGATTGCCGATACCACATACCAGGACGAGCGGCACACCCTTGTCTATGAGCTTCAGCGCATTACCGGAGGAGAGGAAGGCTCCGTCAATATCCTCTTTGGGCACCAGTCCGGATCGGGTAACGGTGCTTTCCGCGTTGACCGGCTCCACATCGAGCCCGAGTTCCTTGAAAGACCCCTTCTCATAAGCGATACTGAAATCCATAAGGAAGTCAAAGGTCCAGGAATGTATTACTTTCATCTTCTCGTTTTCTGCAGCCGGGGCTTGAGTGGACATTCCGAGGCAGCACAGAACGAGAGATGCAATAATCAGACAGGACCAACGTTTAAGCCGACGATACATTCTATTCTCCTCCGGTATTCGATTCCTCGTCTTAAAGGCTATTAAGAAGCACCTTAAATGGAAAGAGTTTTTCCCTTCCTCCATGGCATGATCATTCTTCCCAGATACTGCATGAAAGCATCGAGGATGTATCCCAAGATGCCAAGAGTGAATAGGGTTGCAAACATCATGGCCATGTCCAGGTTACCCCGGGCTTCCTGAAGGAGGTACCCGAGGCCGTCATTGCCGGCGATGATTTCCACCATGACCAGGACGATAAGCGCGGTTGTCACCGAAAGTCGCAGCCCGGCAAAGATGGAAGGCATCGCTGAGGGCAGTACAACGGTAGTCAGGATCTGCCGTTGGTTTGCTCCCATTGAGCGGGCCGTCTTGATGTAAAGGTTGTCTATGCTTTTCACACCTTCGATGGTGGGGATGACCGTGAAGAAATAGCTGCTGAAGGAGATCAGCAGAATCTTTGACATGTCGCCCAGCCCGAACCATACGATGAAAAGGGGCGCCAACGCCGTCTTGGGGATCGAGCGGACGAAATTGATGACAAGATCACAGAAATCGTCCCAGAAACTCGACCACCCGATAAGTATGCCCGTAACGACCCCCAGGAGAGAGCCCAGGAAGAAGCCGCCGAGGCTCCTCTTGAGACTTATGACGGTGTTGCCGGCCAGTTCGCCGCTCTGCACGAGAGCGATGAATCCCTGGACCGTGGATTGGGGATCGGGCAAGATGAGCGGTGACACCTTACCCAATGTCGTCCACAGATACCATACCGCGACCAGAGCCACCGGAAGGGTAATTCTAATCACTATTTGCTTTACAGATACTTTCACGATGACCGACCGACCTTGATGGGGGCATCACAGCAGAGAGTCTCAGCACAATAGCCATTGTTCAGAAAATCTCTGATGAGAGACTCTTTGAGACGAAAGCCAGGGTCGAGCCGTACCCGACTGTCGCGAGGGCGGCTGAAGTCCACGGGGAGCTTCTCCTTCACCGTCCCGGGATTTGCGGACATAAGGAACACGCAATCCGACAGATACAGCGCCTCTCCAATGTCATGGGTGACAAAGAGCATCGTCAGACCGGTCTCACCCCATAGCCAGAGCAGCTCTTGCTGGCATCTCTCCTTGGTCTGCGCATCCAGCGCTGCAAAAGGTTCGTCCAGGAGAAGAATGTCCGGATCGTTGGCAAGCGCCCTTGCCAGCGCAACCCGCTGCTGCATGCCTCCGGAAAGCTGGTGGGGATAGTAATTTTCAAACCCGTCCAGCCCCACCATCTTGATGTACGATGTACTACGCCGGCTCCTTTCAGCCTTGCTTCTCCCCTGAATGCGGGGACCGTACTGGATGTTCTTCTCCACGGTGAGCCATGGAAACAAGGCATATTGCTGAAAGACAATGGCGGTTCTGGTTGGAGTTCGATCAATTGGGACGCCGTCAACGGTAATTTCGCCGCCTGAACCGGGCTGAAGTCCCGCTATAATTTCCAGAAGCGTCGTCTTGCCGCATCCGCTCGGCCCCACAATGGAGACGAGCTGTCCGCTCTCCACGTTCATACTGACGTCTTCCAGCACGACCGTAGGGTCTTCCTGCCGTCCGTTGAACGACTTATAAAGGTTGCTGACCTGGAGAAACATCCTCTTTCCCTTCATTGTGCAAGTGAGGCGGTCCAGTGAGCGCGTTTGCCAAGCGTCTGATCTCAAACGAAAGGCACCCTCTTCGTTCCGCCTTAACCGCAATTCGTAAGGCCATGAGTGAAGCGCTCTATCTGTAGTATCCTTCGTTGAAGAGCACCTCCGCGACAATATCCAAGGTTTCCGACGGCGTATCAGGCGGAATCTCGCACTCGGGCATCAGTATGAAGCCGCCCGGATGTTTCATGCCCTCCCGGAGACATCTCCGCATCTCCTGCACCACTTGCTCTCTGGTCCCAGCCTGCAGGACCGCATTGGAGAGATTACCGGCCAGGATGAAATCCTTTCCGAGGAACCTGCTCGTCTCCCCCATATCCATCTCGCCGCCTATGGAGAATATCGTTCGCTTAGGGAGTGGAACGTCGGCCCAGTGCTCAAGGTTGAGCGTATGATCCCCACAGAGATGGACCATCACGGCCCGGACTCCCTCAGCCAGGTAGAAGCCCATGATTTCCTGTATGTAGGGCTTGCATAACGATGCAAATACCTTGGGAGAGATAAGCTGGTTCGACTCCATGGGCACGCCGCACATCACGCTGCAATTCTCGGCCCCGTACAGCGAAATGGTCTTCTTTGCCGACTGGATAATGAAATCCGTGACCTTCCGCTGCAACATGTGCACGTGATCCGGATATCGGAGCATCCACCGCAAGAATTCGGACTTGCCCACGATCGCGGAGCTCAGGGTCGTCGGAGTGCCGCCCGGCAGCGAAGCAGGAAGACCCATCTCCCGGCTCATCGCGTTGAACCGTTGCATCAAGGGGTTCATGCCCGCGGTTTCGGGATCGGGGTCCGGCAATTGTGCAACATCTTCCGGCTTGGTGATGACCGGCCCCGCAGAGTAGGGTGCCATATACTGATTGTTATCGGGCCATCGAATCTCGCCGCCGAACTCCCAGGCTCCCCGGTCCGCCCAGGAATAGGCGGGGCGGGTCATCACCCATGGATGCTGTTTAAGCAGATTCAAGCCTGCCTGGAAGGCCAGGTCGGGATTCCGGTAGAATTCCCCGCGATCAATGCCGTAGAGCTTCGCTGAGAATCCCAGTGAGAAGGGATTGAACGGTACCCGGTCGATAGGATCGCCGGCAGCAAGGGCCTTCAACCTGTCCCGTGCCGACATGGTATCTTTCGTGGAGAAATCGATCATAAATCCGCCCCCTTCTTTTCCAAACGCGCAGGAACAGCTCTCAACCAGGGGAATCCCGAGACAGGATCAAAGTATTCCAGTCCCGTCACATCATTGGCGTTTGCCTCTCCCCATCCATGGGGCATGCGGATGCAGTCCCGGCGTACATTGTCGGTGACTCTCGCCTTGACCTCCACCCTGCCGTACCGGGTTGCAACCACCGCCACGGAGCCGGTCTCCACATTCAGTTTGGCTGCCGTATCAGGATGCACATCCACAAAAGGTTCGGGTTCCCGTGAGCGATACGATTGGACTTGTCTGAATTGACTGTGCTGGTACGTGATGACCCGGTCCCCGGTGCTCAACCAGAGAGGGAATTCATCGTCCGTGGCATAGGGCAATGTGAGGGCTCCAGGCTCCGGCAGGCCCGGATAGCCGTGGGAAGCCATTTCCTCGGACCAGTAATGCACCTTTCCATCCGATGTGCTCCACGGGCCGCCGTGTCGAGGTTTGGGTTCATAGCGGAGGACGGCTCCGGGAGCGGCTTCGAGATCTTCCAGCTTGATAGAGGTGGTTGACAGGCGGTAGGCCAGGGCCTCCCGGTTGTCTTTGAACGGAAAGAGCTCACCGAGATGGAGCCTCTTTGCAAGCTCGAACACCAGCCGCCAGGCCGGCCACCCGATAGGCTCGCTGGTGGACGGCCTCACCAGGCCAAGGTAAGGTGATCCGGTCTGGCCGTAGTCGTGGATCTCCCAATTGTCCAGATGGTCGGACGCAGGAATCACCAGGTCCGCAACCTGAGCCGTGGCGGTCATGAAGAGATCGGATACCGCCAGAAAATCCAGCCCCTTGAGTGCCCGGGTGTGGGTGGCGAAATCCGGAAAGGTGCTCAAAGGATTTCCGCCAACCACCAGCATCCCTCTGATCGGATATGGATCGTTCTCCTCGACGGCCCGGAAGAGGAACATTCCTTGACCTTCCCTCTTCTTGGTGGTCAGCAACGGGGCTTCTCGATGCCCTATCGGCTCCGACATCGGCGGATACCCGTCCGATCCGGGCAGGTCCTTGAGCCCTACAGAGACCGGTCCAGGCCGATTATCCGGATCCAGCAGCGACTGGAGACATGCAACGGCTCGAATAGCCTGTACCCCGGCGGGTTGCAGCTCCAATCCCAGGCCGGTCACCGACCATCCCCGGCCGGAATGGAAGATCAGATCAGCAGCCTCCCGAAAAAGATCGCTTCCAATGCCCGTCTTGGGCAACAGATCATCGTAGTTGAGAGATCTTACCATTTCTGCCAGCCGGTCCCAGCCGTAAGCCTGACTAGAGACCGGTTCGAGTCCCATCTCCTCAACGCCGTACTTGATGAACGCCAGGGCAAGAAAACCATCGGACCCGGGCGTCACCTGCAGGTGAAGAGTGGAGAGCTTCGTGGTCTGCGTGTGAGCCGGATCGATGACCACGAGCTTCTTGCCATGTTGGACGGCCTTTCTCAGGTTCGCGTACATCCTGGGAGACGAAGCTGCCGGATTTGCTCCCCACAGCAGGGCCAGACCCATGGTGTCCCAGGAAGGAGCCGGAATACCTCCGTACGTGAGAGAATGTCCCAGCACCATTGCGAAGTGGCAGAGGCTTCCAACGGTAATGTAGTTGGGAGATCCGAAGCCGAAGGAAAGATGCCGCATGTATTCGGTGATCTCCTGGTGTTTCAGCGACTCACCTTTATAGAAGACCACGCTCCGTGCGCCGTACTGCTCCTTTATGCGGGAAAACTTGGACGCCAAAAGATCCAGGGCCTCTTCAAACGAAATGGGTTTCCACGAGGCCCCGTCTTTTAAGAGAGGCTGCCGGAGCCGCTCTCCCGAGTGATGCACGTCACCGAAGTTCTTTCCTTTGACGCACAGGAATCCTTTGGTGAGCGGATGGTCTGAGTTTCCCGCGATGCGCAGCCCCGCACCGCCGTCAGATACCAATATGCCGCAGTTCTCTTTGCAGATCCTACAAATCGTGGGGGTTGGGGCTCCTGTAGCCATGATTCCTCCTGTGCAATCTCTGCCTCGGTTCGGGTACCATTCAGCACCTTCTACCCGGTGTTTGGCGTAGGGATATTCCGATCGCTCGCATAGAAATATCCTTACATAATTGTATCCTGGAGACTGACCTCATGCTCGTGATGGAAGGTAGCGCTGGTGGGATCAGAGTGGCGGAATGCCTTGACGATGCCGGGTGGAGAATACGACGTTCTCTTCGACCCAATCCCGCACGGACGCCTTCCAGGCGGCACAAAAGCCAACGCTTCAGGTATGATCGAAGAAATGTCGCATTGTGAAACTTCCTCTAGAGTTGACAGACCTCAACGAGCATTAATTACACGGCACGCCTTTGCCTGTCAATAACTTTGTGCAATGACGCATATCGGATGCACCGATTAATAGGCCGGATCGCACGTACTTGAACCGGTTGGCGAACCATATAATTTTGTCTTGATTTATTAACTGATTGTGTGATATACATAAACCGTTCCCTGAATAAACTGGCTTTCACAGCAGCCAGAACGTGTTTTTGCAAGGCGAGTGAGTGGATATGACAACCGCAAGTCATGGGCCAAGTCGTGCCGCAACAAGACGTGCTCTCCGAATCTTCCGAGGGTTTGGGCCGCCTCGAGGCCGGCACACGTTTACGAGTATTCTCAGCTGCCTCGTGTTGGCGGTGTCGCTGTCGGCGGTTGTGACCTTGAGCGGCTGCAACACCAACCTGGTTCACGTGCGCGGGCAAAATGCCTCCATAGTCTTGAGCAAGTATCGGAGCAGGCCGGTTGCGGCGGTCAATGGAAATCGGATGGTACTGACGCTTCATGACTGTACCCGGCTCGCACTGGAAAACAATCTGGACATTCAGGCCCAACTGTGGGACGAGCAGGTCAAGCGCTCCCTCGCTTCGAGCGAGCGCCTGGGGATGCTCCCAAAGGTGGAGGGCAAGTACGACCTTACCCAAAGGGACCGTCCTTCATTCAGCCGAAGCGACGTGCTCGACGCGGAAGGGGCCTTCGAGGTGAGCGGACCGGGCCCCGGTACCGGCGTGACGAATTTTTCAACGGGCCGTGAAAGGTCTGCCAGGGCTTGGAATGCCCAGGTCAAGTGGTCGCCGGTCGATGCGGCCATGGCACGGTACAATTGGCGCATAAGGCGCAACGAATCCACGTACGCTCGTTATCAACGGGTGCGGGTGGCTCAGCAGCTTGTAGGTACCGTAGGGGCTGCGTATTACCGTCTGTTGGCCCTGATGGAATGTATCCCCAAGGCCAAAGCGCTGGTTGCCGACCGGGATAAGATTGCCTCGGATCTCAGGGCGCTCGCGGGGAAACAGCTGATAACGGGTGAAGAGTATCTCGAGGCCGCGGCCAAAGCGGTCGAGGCCCGGAACCAGCTTGCTCAAATCGGCGTGGACATCAGGAAACAGCGGGAGCTGCTGGCGTCCACCATGAATGTGTCCCCGGACGGTTGTTTCCGCCTCACCGGCCGGTTGTTTCCCGTGCCCCCGCCGGGCATGGACCCTTGCAAGCTTGAGGCTGCGGCACTCGTCAATAGGCCGGAGGCTTATCAGGCGGACATCACGTTCATCAACTCCCTCGACGAACAGAAGCGTCTCATGGCCAAGTGTTTCCCCCGTGTGGAAGGGTTTTACGGCTATTTCAGGGACGAGAACAAGTTCGTTCTGAACAGGAACTGGTTCGACGGCGGAGTCCGCATCAGTTGGGATCTGATGGAATTCGCAGCGGACCTTCTGCGGTACCGGGCGGCCCAGAGCAAGATAGCCAAGACCGACAGCGAACGCTCGCTGATTTCCATGGGGATTTTGTCGCAGGTGAGGCTCAGGTATCTCGACGCGGTAAGGGCCATGGACGAGTCGCAGAAGTTCTATGAGCTCAAGACCAAGGCGTCGGAGAGTCTGCGAATTGCCAAAGATAGAGAAGAAGTCACCGAACGCGGCGCACCGAAACGCATTGTGCAGATAGCCCGTCAACGGACCATGTGCGATCTGCTTCAAGCCGAGTTGGATTACCTGATGTCTTCAGGAGAAGTGCACGCCGCCATGGGTAATCTGCACGCGGCCGTGGGGACGAATTACTCCGTGGCTACGGCTCATCCGCAAGAGGGTGAATCCGACGCGATGAGCCCGTTGCCGAACATACTGTCCCGCTTACTGAGTCCCGTCACTCAGGCCTTTACCAACGCGTTCGGATACTTCTGACCGGGTTGATCGACTCACCCGCCATCATTCCACTTGTACTCCACGGCGGAGCCGTAACCCTTCAGGCCCAAAAAATGAATGAATCCTGCGCTGTGTGCGGATCCTCCCAATCGGAATTGCTGTTCGAGAAAGCCGGCTATGAAGTGCTGAAGTGCCGGATCTGTGGTTTCCGGTACGCGCATTTCGAGCCGGGAGAGGATTTCGCGCGACGGTTCTATACGGACGATTTCTTCAAAGACGGGTATCACAAAAACGGGTACATCGATTATGTGGCCGACCGGCACAACCACAGGCGCATGGCAATCCAAGCGCTGAAGTTCATGGAGAGATACGTGAAGGGGGGAACGCTCCTCGATGTGGGCTGCGCCGCGGGCTATTTCCTGGAAGCCTTGGGGCCTGCATGGGAACCCTACGGGTGTGAGCCGTCCGAGGAGATGGCGGCATTGGCCCGTAAGAAATTCGGAGACCGAATCTCGCACCTTCCTTTCGAGGATTATGGGCCGGATGTTCCGTTTGATGTCGTCACCATGTGGGATGCCCTGGAGCACGTGGTAGATCCGGCCGTGTGCATCCGTAAGGTTCATGGCGTATTGCGGGACCACGGGTACGTCTTCCTGAGGACGCCGGATGCGGGAAGCCCGGCGGCACGGCTCCTTGGACGGGCTTGGTATCATTATGCTCCCCCCGGACATCTCCATTTTTTTGATCGGAAAACGATTTCATTGCTGCTTGACCGAAACGGGTTCCGGCTGCTGAAGATCGTCTACTTGGCAAGGTACGTGAGCCTGGCCGAGATCGTCATCAATCTCGGGATCATGCTCGACATGGGGAAGGTGAAGGACCTGTCCGGCAGATTGATGAACAACGCGAGATGGAACCTCACCATTCCCTATCAGGTCTTTGACGAAATGGTCGTTGCCGCGGTCAAGAAGCCGACGTGAATCCGGAAGCCGGCGGATTCAACAGCAACCCTGCCCCGAAAAACGGCGTGAAGCCGACCGCGGGATTGATTGCCTTGAACCGTTGCCTGTAAGGTTTACAAAGAACCGGATGAACTCTATCATGGGGGCGGTCACAACGCATATCAAATCAGGAGCGCTCCATGAGCGATAAGAAGAAGACTGCACCGTCCCCGGCTTGTGCCGCCTGCACCGGCGAGCTTCCGAACACCGTCTGCATGACGGAGGGCGGTTCCGTGGGCAAAGGGTGCCCGACGGTAACGGCAAAGGACTTGTTGGCTCAAGCCAACAGGGAATACGACAATCCTGAAACCCGGTCATTTGCCCTTCAGGCCTCCATTCAGGAGGCCGCGTGCTATGAAAACAGGCACGAACGGCCCTATGTGATGCAGCCCTCCAAGACTCGCATTGTCGAGATTTGCGAATTCGCCGACCGCATGAGATTCAAACGGTTGGGGCTCGTGTTCTGCATGGGCCTTAAGAGCGAAGCGGGTATTGTCGACGGCATCCTCAAAGGGAAAGGCTTTGAGGTGATTTCCGTGTGCTGCAAGGCCGGCAGAACTTCAAAAGACCTGATCGGGATCGAGGACCGGGACAAGATTTTTCAGGGCACCGACGAATCAATGTGCAATCCCATTTTTCAAGCAGCGGTGGTCAATGAGGAAAAGACGGACTTGAACATCCTTCTGGGGCTCTGTGTAGGACATGATTCGCTGTTCTTGAAACACGCCCATGCCTATAGTACGGTCCTGGCCGTGAAGGATCGCGTCACCGGTCACAGCCCGCTGGCTCCAATATACCTTCACGGCTCCTACTATCGGAAGCTTGCGTCATCCCGCCCAACCGAGTAAACTGGCTCGGTCGGTCGCCGTTTTGCCCGTAAGCGGAGAATATCCTTGACACGGTCTCGGCGGGCGATGAATAATCACGAAATGTGATTTGCAGGACTTGCAGCGCGAATGACCGGAACAGCGTGGTGAGTAGGGGATATATGCCGTCCATTTATGACATTTACGAGAGGAAGAACTTCCGTAACCGTATTCCCCTGGCTCAATCGGTGAGCTTCGAAGTGGAAGTCCGCGAGACGAACCTTCATATTCAAGCCCACAGCGACATGAGCGCCAAAGCGAAGGACTCGGTATTCCGCTACCGGTATCAGATCGAAGAATATCTTAGACAGCATCCGGCATTTCGGGAGACGAACTATCCCATACAGATCTACGGATCCGCTCCGGAGATCGTACGATACACCGACCTGGCGTGCAGAAATACCGGCACGGCCCCCATGGCGTGCATGAGCGGCGCCATCGCGGACTTCGTGGGACGCGACCTGTCCCCGGAATCCGCGAATCTGATCGTTTGCAGCGGCGGAGACGCGTTCATAAAGTGCATGTTCCCTTTGGACGTCCACCTTTACGCCCAGGGTTCTCCGCTTCATGAGCGATTGATCCTTGCGTTGCCGTCGTACAAGAAGGTGTTCGGAATATCGACTCATGTTCCGGGCAAAGGCGTACATGCCGTCACCGTCCTGTCTCGTTCGGCCTGCTGGGCCTCATCGTTTGCAAGAGACATCGGTGACCGCCTTGCAGCGGGTGAGAGTGTCGGCTCGGTGCTCAACAGGGCCGAAGCCTACGTGGAAGTGGGAGGCATCATCCTCATTGCCGGGTCAACGATTATTGTCGGCGGAGACCTTGTAATAAAGTCGGGCAACGGAACCTCCCCCGGCTGAACCACACGAGAAGAAGAACGTGAAAATAGGAGTGTTGTCGGATACTCATCTGCGAAGCCCAAATGCGGTATTGGAACACATTCTTACGGTGATCTTCGGCGATACCGACATGATCCTTCATGCAGGGGACATCGTCACAAGGAAGGTTTTGGAACGGCTTGAAGAGAGCGGCGTGTTGGCAGTAGCCGGCAACATGGACGACTATGAGGTTGCCGGTTATCTCCCGCAGGTCCGGGTTGTCGGGGCCGACGGCAACCGGATCGGCTTGATTCACGGGTGGGGACGCAAAGAAGCTCTGGCCCAAAGAATACTTGACCGTTTTGGCGATCCGAGACCCGACGTGATTGTCTACGGTCATTCGCACGTGCCCTTTTGGGGAAGGATTGACGGCACGCACATGTTCAACCCGGGGTCGGCGAGCCACAACCCCTATGCAGGCTCGGGAACCGTAGGTCTGCTGGAGATTGACGGCGATCGCCTCGAAGGCCTTATTATTCCCATTGAATTTTGACGTGAATCCCGGCCGTGCAGCCGTACGGAACTCGGGTCTCGAACCGGGAATGCTCGGGAGCATTGGTGAGAGGGAACCCAATTGACCGTAATGCTCGCCGATCGAGACTCACTTGATGACCCGGCGTTCAGGGGCACGGGGGCTAAGTGTTTTATGGCACAGATACGGTGCCGTATTCTTAACAAAGCGCGGTAGCGACCCGGCGTCCCTGCCGGGCTTCAGTAGCGACCCGGCGTCCCTGCCGGGCGAAAAGAGTACCGGCACGGAGGCCGGCGCTACCAAGACACAGACGGCGTACGTTAATGTGACACCGTATTTACGCCACGGAACACTAAGAAACAGAGGAAAATGGATCGACTCTGGGCACCTTGGAGAATCGACTACATCATCGGAAAAGAAAAGGAGCCGGGGTGCATCTTTTGCACCAAACCGGCCGACACCAGGGACGAGGAGAACCTGATTGTTCACCGTGCCGACGGCGCATTCACCATCATGAACAAGTTTCCTTATAATAACGGGCATCTTCTTGTTTGTCCCTATAAGCATGTCGGCGACATCTGTTCCCTTGAACCCCATGAGAACAGTTTGCTTATCCAAGAGGTGTGTCGATGTGTCGCGGTACTCCGGGATATCATGCACCCCGACGGCTTCAATGTCGGTATCAATGTGGGGGTGACAGCGGGGGCGGGTATTGAAGAACATGTGCATTACCACATTGTCCCCCGGTGGAACGGCGATACGAACTTGATGCCCGTGTTGGCCGACGTCAGGGTGATTCCCGAGCATTTGCGGAGCACATGTCGGAAGCTGCGGGAAGCCTTTCAACGCATCTATCCGGACATTGCCCATGTGGAGGTAAAATGAGACTGCTCAAGAGGCTCATCGAAGTTGCCGTTTTCCTGTTTGTGATATCGTTGTTCATGAAGAACAAAGATATCGTGATGAACATCAATTACTTCGGCTTGTCGGAACCGGTCCCGGTCCAGTTCTGGGAGTTGGTCTCGTTCTGTATCGCTCTCGGCATCATTATTGCCGCCATTGGAGACTTCATCACACAGTTGAAGTGGGTGAAGGAGCGGCGGCGCATGATGAAGACCGACAAGGAGCACCAGGGCGTGGAAAAGGGCTTGAACGACAGGATCGAGTCGTTGGAGAAGGAGAATCAACTTCTCAAGAGTGAACTGGAACAGAAAACACAAGAACTGTCCGAGTCAAAGCAGCGCGAGGATACGCTTGCGCCGGTAGATACGAAAGGGAAACCAGAGGACTCACGAGACTCTTCCACCCAGAGTTGATGAGCCTGCAACCCCGGTGAACCCGGTTCCTCCGTCTTGAGTCGTTTATGGAAATAATTCGCGTCCGCGAAAAGGTTTATCACAGCTTTGCAGGTCCTTCCGTGGCGCTCGGCAACTTCGATGGAGTCCACCTGGGACATCAAGAGATCCTCAGACGAACCGTCAACAGCGCACACGGCCGAGGGCGTTATGCGTTGGTGTACACGTTCGACCCGCACCCACGGGTCGTTCTGAACAAGGCCCCGGAGATCCCGAGAATCACCACGCCCCGGGAACGCGCGGACATCCTCGAATTTCTCGGCATCGACGTGCTCATCCTTGCGGAATTTACCCTCGACTTCGCCGGCCAGACCCCGGCCGAGTTCGTCGAAAACATTCTGACTGAAGAACTCGGGATCAGACATGTCTTCGTCGGAGCCAATTACCGTTTTGGGAAGGCACGCTTGGGAACCGCGGACACGCTCAAGGAAATGGGACCCCGATGCGGTTTCACCTGTCACGTCGTCCCCCCGGTCATAAGGGGTGGGGCGGTCGTTTCTTCCAGCAGGATACGGGAGCATCTCTTGAACGGAGAAATCAGTCGGGCGAACGAGCTTCTTGGCCGCGAGTTCACCATAGAAGGACGGGTAATTCATGGCCATCACAGAGGAAAAACACTGGGGTTTCCTACGGCGAACTTGAAGCCGGAGGTGAAGCTGCATCCGCCCGAAGGGGTTTACGCGGTGTATTGCCGGGTAGGAGCGGACGTCCATCGCGGTGTGATGAACATAGGCTACAATCCCACCTTTCAGGATCGACGGGTCTCCTATGAAGTTCACATCCTTGACTTCGACCAAGATCTCTATGGTCAAAGCATCCGGGTCTATCTCGTGGAGAGGTTGAGGCAGGAAATGACCTTTTCCGGCGTAGACGAACTTAAATCCCAGATCGTTAAGGATATCGAGAAGGGACGGGAAATCCTCGCGGGACACCCGAGGATGCCTTAGTGCCCCGCGGCGGAAGTGCTGTCACGGAATTCAAGGCAACGATCCCGGCTTTGGTAGCGCCGGCCTCCGTGCCGGT
>JAZDHD010000333.1:0-20302 GCA_043806215.1 Pseudomonadota bacterium
GCCTGTTTAATCTCGCAGCCATCTTTGCGCCGGTACTGGGCTTGGCGATCGTCGCGGTGGTGGTCCTCTTATGGGAGATGGCGGAGCCGCGCATCGCGAAGCTGCTGCTCAGATCGCCCCACCGGACGCTGCCGGACTACAAGGAGCGTCTCCGAGGCATGCGGGAACACGGGGCACTCCGGAAAGCAAACGGACCGTGGTATGAGAAGAAGAGCATGGTCTTGATCCTGCTCTTTCTGGTGTTTGCGCCTGCGGGCCTGTACGGGCTGCACAAGAGCACCTCCATCGCCTCCACCATGAAGTGGGTGTACTTCGGCATCTGGTTCGGATTCACCGTGGTGGCAACGTTGCGCTTGACGTGAGCCGTGAAGACGCTTCTGGTAGGACTCTGCCGCATCAGCGTGTTTCCCTGAACGCCGTCCCCCATAATCGGTCGTTCGTTTGCAGCAAAGAACAAAATGATCAGCCTTAGCTTCGGCAAAGGCAACGCGCTGCTTCCCCCCGTTGACGGGGGGACCGAGGGGGGTGCCGGCGGGAACCAACACCAACGTCCCCGGTCTCACGCAGGTCGGGTCCTTGATGAGATCACCGGGACCGGTGGTCTCATGAGGATGCAGCGTTGGACGGCTCTCGTTGTGGTCTGAACAACGTTATCCTTCTCCGTCGCGCAGCCGAGCTGGTTCCACAAGTTTGTAACCTCCCGGATCTCCTCCGCATGCCGTTCCGGCCGTGATCCGGGAATACCCGAACGTCTAGTTGAAATCACGGACTACGTATGGTGTCCCAGGAATTCCCCGGAATTCTGACTGATTTTTCATTCAAGAAATGGTGCCGAAGTCTCCGAAGGGCTCAAGCCATCGATCAAGAATGATTCCCTGTCTTAACCGTTTGCGCACTTACAAACTCCCTTATTCGTGTACACAGTATCAAATGGTCTAACGTGCTGGTGGTAAACACTTTGCCATCTAATCGAATCAGGAGTTGGCGCATATCTTCTCGTCTTTGACGGAAGCCTCGCCCGTCGATACATGCGACAACTTCATATTGTGAACGTCCAATTGCGACGTGCTCATTCCGCTGAGTCTCAAGTTCTTTGATGCGCGCGATCTTGTCTCTTGCCGTGCCATCATCGCTGGTAATCTTTGCCTCGATAACGACAACCGGACTGATCTCGTCGGGGATACAGAAGTCCGGTGCCTGTCCAAAACCAGGAATCCTCTCGGCTCGACCGGTTTTTCTATAGGACACCCCTGCTTTCCGAAGTCGCTCCTCTATAGCGTTTTCCATGACTTCACCGACTAATTCAGAAACAGCATCACGATGCCCGGCGAACGGGCGACCAAGGTAACGCTCGTAAAGCAACACAGGAAAGGGTACGTGCTCATTAGCAGCGTAAGTCAAAGAGTCGAGCCCTTCGTTGGTGTCAAACTTCGCTAGACGGTGAATAACGGCTTCCTGGTCTTGCGGCGCACCTGAAACTATGAACTGCGTAGCAACTTGGACGAGATCATCGATTCTCTCCAAAGATTTGGGGCGGTTTGGTGGAACCTTACCTTTTTTGAGCGATCGATCCACACGTTGTTGGTATCTATGTAATGCGTCTTGAATATATCGAGTATCTTCGCGGCATCGTCTGTCCAGGGTACGTGCCGCATTTTGAGTGACATCGCTGTCCACTTCAGAGCGCGCAAGCTCCGCCCACTCAGGCGCAGTCATCCCCAAAACGGATCGGACTACCCCCAGAACACGGCTATTCCGGAGCAAAGCACTGGTTACAGTGCTTACTGACAAAGCCTGAAATGAATTCGTTTGAATTTTGAGAATTTCGTAGGCATCTCGGAAGTCTTCGTATTTTATGAAGCCGCTGCCCATAGGCATTAGGAGGAATTCCGACATCAGATCGGAGAACACGGCATCCACCATTTCTTCCAGGCGTTGCTCCAGCTCTAGAGAAGTGAGTTCGAATGGCCGCTGCCCTGGAATTTTCACTTTTCCTACCTCTTCCCGTTTTCTGACCTCTGGTTTCTCACCAGGCTGTGAGAATCTATTGTTTCTGAGATACTGGTGAGAATCTCCTTGGCGCTCGACATTCGCCTATTTAGCGGCCAAGCAGCATCCCATGCATCTCGGAGGTGGTTAATAGCAGTCCGGGCAATATGGCCCGCCAAGATACACCGAATGTCTCCTTCCGCAAGTAATAGCCGAGCCATCTTAAGGTCGGAAATATCCTGTTGAACCTGATCTACTACTGAAATTACCGATTGGCCTACTGTTACCCGGCGACAGACAAAAATTGAGTCAATTACCGAAGATCTAGTTCTTGAGATATGCAATGAAGCGTTCATTTCCGCAGGAGCCGACAGTGTAGCCGTACAGTCTAATCCAGCATCCAGTATCGCTACGACCAGGGGTACGTAAGCATCCAAATCATTGTGGTGGAAGGTAAATACAAAAGGTGCTCCTTCTTTTAGTGCGTTGGCGTAATGCTGAAAAATGCGGGAGAGCCCACTGGTGAAATAGTTCAGGTCGCGCTCCATAACGTTGTTGCCGGTTAGCTCCTGGGGCGTGCTCGTAGTATCTGCCGTGAACTCGCTAAATTCCTCGCGAAGGGCTGTGCGTAGCCAAGCATAACAGAAATTCATGAGTTCCGCATATTGGACGTTGGCAAAGTATGGGGGATCTGTAAATACACCATCAAGTGAGTTCTGGTCAAGGGGCACGGTTTCGGCCGATTGACAATTGATCCATGCCTCACGTTCGCCTACTCGTGGAAAATGCTTGACTAAGCGGGCTTCTAATCTCTCACCCTCTATAGGTACTATGTCCTTACATTTTCCATTGTAGTGCGTTTCGAAGGGTTGTTTGCAGTAGTCCTTACCCCGTCGGTATTTTTCCAGGAAATGGCGGAAGGCCCCAGACCCAACCTTGGGAATTCCGAGTAAGTTGTTTTCGCACTGCACAAGCCCCACGGGGAAACCATGGACGCTGAAAATATCTTGGCATTTGAGAGCAAAAGTGTCATACCGTGCCAGCATGTTTTGGTACCGTAAGAAATCCGAGAATACGGTCAGTAAAGCGTATTTTGTTGGCAAATCAGCCACATGAGAGATGCGACGCAACAACAGCCCAAGGCCTAATAGCTGACGATTATTAAACATGTCACGGAAATACCTGTACCCCCAGCGGTGCAAGCGTTTCGTCTCATCTCCTTGGGGAATAGGATCAGACGGGATGGGGAGTTCCATCTCGATCTCCAGAAAACGTTGCTCAGCATCTCCAAGTCGTCTCAGGTCATCTATGTTGGGCCGTTTGAAAAATCGTCCCTTGTGGTAATGTAACCTGCATTGCTCACAGTGGTATTCAATTGCCCACATCCGGTGTTTGGGCGGGCTGAACGGCTCCTTTGACGGATAGGAGAAGACATGGCCGCAAGACGAACAGGTGATCCGGTTCTTCCTCGCAGGACCCTCAACATACACGTCCTCCCCACAGGCTCTACATTTGCCGGGGCTGTCCTTGCGGGGTTGAGAGTCAAATTCGTTTAGCTCCCCGCATTGATTGCAAACGATTACATGTTTCGGATGACGGTCAACTCCTGACAGCAAATATCCAGGAAACAGGTCGTTTTCCGTCCCACAGGCTGGACAGGCCTGAAACTTCACCCAGAGAAAATATTTGACAGAGACTTCATTTCCACAGATTTTGCATTCTGTAGTGTAGAGACGCCTAATCTCCTGCTCCACATCCGTGATTACGTTTCTTGATTCTCGTTCAAAAGACTCAGAGTCGAAAGGGACGAGTGATTGACGGACAATCCAAAAAGACATGGGGTTTATGTCGGCTCCTATAACACCAAAACCTAGGCGATTGGCCTCAAAGATAGGGGTTCCTCCGCCCATGAAGGGGTCGGCAATTATTCCACCAAACTGGTGGGCTCGCCAGTAGTCCCTGTCAAGTGACTCCTCAGAATTGAACTCAGCCAGCAGCAAGCTACGGAACACTGTACCGGGGCGCCGAGCAAACCACTTGTGAATACCTATAACAGGTCTATAGTTTTGCTGGATCTGCTTTTCTTTACTAGCCAATTGAGCTACAAAAGTTGTATCAAACCGATTTTCCAAAGAATGAGAGGGTTCTGCAGTAAGGCCGGTTTTCCGAGTGGATGGATTCGGTTGCATAAAACTGAATGACTGTTGACGAATCACTCTGACTCCTAATCTTAAACAGTGATAGGTGATTGCCGCGGTTGCGGAGACTCATGCGGCGGCGCAAGCCGAGAAGCCTCTTCGATCATGTGCAAGAACCATTCGCCCGGCTTACGCGCCCGGTTCCGGCCGTCCCAATCCATGGAAGGACAGAGACGAATCATACCGGTGGGTCTTGGGCGGCTTGTTCTTGCGAAACTGAGCCTGAGTCTTCAGTTCCAGCATCAGGAGGTTGTCTGACTTAACATGCATATATGGTTCAGCTTTTGCGGCGTTCTTGCTGGTTGACCCTTTGCCTCCGCTTCCGGCCATGGTTACCTCAGATCTCCGAGCATTAACGCATCGAGCCGCCGTGATTCCTGCAACGGCTCCATAAAACACGAATTGCCCCTCTGGACGCAAGAAGAAAACGCGGAAAACACCTTTCCCTGAAGCCCGGCCCGCTTTTTCAAAGGGAAAGGATATCAGGCCTTTGAAACGGCCATAAAGCCGAAGCGCTCCGGAACCCGCTGCTGAAACTCGGCTCAAAGAAGGCGTGGCACCAGACGACTTTCTCAATGCTTTCAATGGCGTGAATCTCCCAAAACTCCTCCGCATACCGTTCCGGCCGTGATCCGGGAATACCGGAACGTCTCGTCAAATTCACGGACTACGTATGGTGCCCCCGGAGTGGTTGCCCCCCGGTCAGCGGCTTTGTTTGCGTGGTTTAATGGGAATGTCGTATTTCTTGATTCTCTTCTTGAGTGTCGGGTAGGACACGCCGAGGATTTCCGAAGCTTTTCCGTAGTGCCATTTTGCCGCGTGCAACGCGTTCTCGATCCGCTCCTTCTCGTCCACGTACGGGTCTCCGTGTTGGGATTCCCCGTACGAAACGTCGTGCTCGTCCGCCGTTCTTGCCCGCATTCCGTCGAGCAACCCGGAGACGAACTCGTCACGCAGGGTATTGCCTTGAGTGTGCATGACCGCGCAGGTGAGGAGGTTTTCCAGTTGTCTGACGTTTCCCGGCCAATCATAATCCTCCATTCTGCTCAGTGCCCGGGCTTCCACGAGGTTCACCCCGGTATTGAGATTCCGGTTGATCTTCTTCAAGAGGTGCTCCACGAGGAGGGGAATATCGGCCGGGCGTTCCCTCAAAGGAGGAATCCTGATAGTGGTCACGCTGAGACGATAGTAAAGGTCTTCCCGGAACTCGCCGGCTTTGACCATCGCCAAGGTCTTTCGGTTGGTGGAAGCGATCACTCTGGCGTTGGAACTGATCGTTCTTTCACCGCCCACCCGTGTGAACTCCCGGTCCTGTAGGAAACGCAGCAACTTTGCCTGCAATGCCAACGGCATTTCACAGATTTCATCGAGCAGAATGGAACCGCTTCCGGCTAATTCAAACCTGCCTTTCTTGGCTGAAGCCGCTCCGGTGAACGCACCCTTTTCATGACCGAAGAACTCACTCTCCAAGAGGTTTTCAACGATGGCCGAGCAATTGATGGCGATGAACGGCTCATCCCTGCCGGGACTGTGATAGTGGATTGCCCGGGCCACAAGTTCCTTGCCGGTACCCGTTTCACCCTCGATCAGGACGGTCACGCGGTTGCTGGACAGGATCCCGATGGTCTTGAAAATCTCCTTCATTTTCTTGGTCTTGCCGATTATGTCGAGCGGTTCCACGTCATGATGTTCATTGACCGAGAGGTCTTCCGCACTTTCGGGAGACCGCGAGAGCACCACCGCTCTTTCGATTGCCGCGTCCAAGTCGTCGAGGTCTATGGGCTTTGTTACATACTCGAATGCGCCGTGCTTTATCGCCTTTATCGTGGTGGCCATGTCGTGAAACGCCGTGACCACGATCACGTAAGGCGGATCCTCTCCTTCCCGCAAGGCTTTGAGGAGATCGAGGCCGTCGGCATCGGGCAGTCTGACGTCCAAGACGACGATCTCGGGTTTGAACGAGTCCAGTCTTTCGGAGAGACCTTTCGCATCGACCGCCGAGCGGACGTCAAAATCCCTCTCCGCGAGATGCATCTCAAGGATCTCCACAGCTGAAGGCTCGTCGTCGACAATGAGGATTCTGGTCTTCGGTACGGTCATCCCGCCTCAATTCCTGGTACGAGAGCCTGAGGGTCCGTCGCAAAACAAGTCTCTAATCCTTTCGGCCTCTAATCCCGGCCTTGAAAGACCGGTCTACTATCATACCGTCCCTCCGGGACGTGCGTGCTCCCGTGCCCCGATAGGGGCTCCTGAGAGTAGGCCGGTACTTCAGTGCCGGTCAAGATCTCGGTACCTGCTGCAAGTAGTTGTAACCGTTATTTTGCGACGGACACTAACGATCATTCGCGTCCTGCATCTCGGCGTCCATGAGGCCGTTCGTCCCCCGTACCGGCTTACCGGCGTCGCCGGCCGACAATCTCGATACGGGCAGGTCAATGGTCACCAACGTTCCTCCGGAACGGGCGGGACGAAGATCGATCTTCCCGCCGTGGGCCTCGACGATCTTCCGTGCATTTGCAAGGCCGAGCCCCGTCCCTCTCTTCTTCCTGCTGAAGAACGGATCGAATATGAACTGCACATCTTCTTCCGCTATGCCCGGTCCGTTGTCAACAATGTCGATCCGTAAGGAACCCGCCGCCTGGGCTGCGGAGATTTCCACCCGACCGCCTTGTCCCACCGCCTCGATTGAATTGAGCAGGACGTTGATGAGCGCCTGCACCATCTTTTCTCGATCGAGAACAGGGGCCGGAGAACCCTCCGGCAGGTCGATACGGACAACGACATCCTTTCCCCGGATCCTTGTTTCAAGCACATCGAGGCAAGAATGGATGAGTGCGTCAATTGACAGCGGTTGAAAATCGTACTTCATGGGTTTCGCGAAGTCCAGCATTTCAGTCAGGATTCTGTCCACGCGGGTGATTTCTTTTCCGAGGATCTCAATCCGTCTCTTATCATTGCCGGAGACAGACACGCTCTTGAGCAAGTCCTGAATGCTCATATTCGCTGCGGAGAGGGGGTTTCTGATCTCATGCGCAATCGAAGTAGTGAGCTGACCGATATGGGCGAGGCGTTCGGCTTCCCGAACACGTTTCTCGATCTCCATCCTTTCCGTGATGTCCCTACAGATGCCCAGGACGGCCGGCTCACCCTCGTATTGGGTGAGGATCACCTTGTTTTCCGTGGGAAATTTCTCGCCGTTCTTGTTGAGTCGCCAATAGACGTACTGATCTTCCGAAAATTTCTTCGCCATGAAATCTCGATAGAGTTCCTTCACTTCTTGATAGGATTCCGGCGCCACGAACTCCTTGGAACGACGGTTGATCACTTCGGAAAGACTGTACCCGTGCATGTCGCAGAACGCCTGGTTGGCAAAAACGATCCTCGCTTTTCGATAGATAAAACACCCGTCTCGTATCTCCTCGACGAGCTGACGATATTTTCGCTCGGATTCCGCCAACTGTTTTGTCCGCTCTTGAACGGTAATCTCCAATTTACGAGCATGTTCCTTGATTCCTCGCTCGTGGAGTTCTTGAAACTGGTCGCTGAATTTGTGAATGGTGTACGCAAGACTGGTGTTGACACGCTCCAGTATGGGGAGTGCGTTACCAAGTCCAATCCGAGTATCCAGAACGGGAAGGATGATGGACCGGAAGAGCTCGAATGCGTTTTGAACCTCTGAGAGAGGGAAACCTGCCTGACCCCGCAGGTTTCCAATAAATCTTGTGAGTTCGTCGAGTTTCGAATAATCGTTATTGATCAATGCTTGCACGTTTGCGTCGAACGCGGCGGAAATCGTACCGAGGAGTTCAGTCCGCGGCCGAGAGGCATATCGGGGACTCACCTCGGTCTTGAGCCTTGTGAGCCACTCTTCAATGATTGAGTCACGTGACTCGCTGAGCAGATTATCGAAATCGGTCCACATCGGATTCATCCGTACGCACTTGCCTTTCCGACTACTCCCGGGGCGCCGTCTTCTTATTCCCCGATTGCAAACCGGATTTCCCGCGTGTTCTCCACGAATTTGGACGCCGTCAGTATTTCGATCCTCACCACGCCTCCGTCATGCCCGAAATCCACAATGGTTCCCGGGCGGACTTCGTCGCTTTCTCTAATCTGTGCGTCACGGAACGTAATGGTCAGCGTATCGGTTTCTTCGTCGTACCGAATCTTCATGGGTTTTCACCTCACATATTTCTCGAAGCGGGAAGTCCTGTACACGGTCACCAATACTCTCCCGGAAAACGTGAGCAGCGGCCGAGAGGTTCACTGTCGACTCTCGAGGGAGACGGACCTTTGCAACGTATTCATGGCGTTCTCCTCAGTGCTCGGTTTCCCAAATTCGGTCGCACATCTTAGTTTCGCCGGCATCTTGGGTGCCGGCAAGAACAAGATCCGGGCACGGAGGCCCGGGCTACGAAAGACAGAGACCAAGCCCGTCGCACATCGTGGGACTCCCGCGTTCTGCGCGCGATGCCCGTCATCTTCAAGGGCGGGCGTCCCTGCCCGCCGTCTCCCCGGCGCAGGCCGGGGTCCAGAAAGAAGAGACTGGTTCCCGGCCTGCGCCGGGAAGACGCTTCAGCTTGTGCGACCGTATTCATGCCGTGGGGCACTTAGTTCAAGATGAGAGGACCCGCGATCAATGTCAAGGCATAAGGGGATCTCCCGGCGGGATTTGCCCGGGCACGGCGGCCCGGGCTGTGAAAGCCGCCCCGATGCTCGGTCATCTTGGTGAGGTGCTTCTCAAACTTGATTCTTGAGTTCGATCTTAACAAGATGGGAAGGATTTGGTATGTTGGCTCGCACCGAGCCCGTACCCCGGCAATCTTCAGACGCAACGTGCCCCCGAAGGAGGGACGTCAAGAAAGGCCGACTCATGGAAGTTACCGAAATCCTGGAAGAGTTGGAGTTCAATCGAGGAACGTTCCCGCGCAGTGCTTTGGAAGCAGCGCTTGCCAATCGAGACTCAATGATTCCGGAGCTTCTTTCCGTGCTGGAAACATCCGTGAATCACATCGATAAAATCGTAGCAGAACCCGATTACATGCTGCACTTGTACGCGATGTACTTGCTTGCCCAATTCCGGGAGCCGCGGGCCTATCCGCTGATCTGCGAATTCTTTTCCTTACCCGACGGATCTTCCGATGAAGCCGTCGGTTCTCTGGTCACTGAGGATCTGTGCCGCATACTGGCCTCTGTTTCATGCGGCGATGATTCGCTCATCAAGTCGCTCTTAAAAAACGAGACACTCGACGAGTACGTGAGGAGCGCGGCGGTGAGGGCACTCGTCGCTCTCGCTGCCAACGGTGAGAAGACCAGAGATGAGGTGATTTCCTATTTCCACGAACTGTTCAACGGAGGGATCAGAAGGGAATACTCTGTTGTCTGGAACAGCCTCGTTTCCTGCGGAACAGATCTCTATCCGGAAGAACTCTACAACGATATCGAACAGTGCTATCGGGACGAGATAGTTGATTCGTTTTATATGGGCCTCGACGAGGTGCAGGAGATGCTGGAACGCGGCAAAGAAGAAGCGCTTCGGGAGTTGGGAGATCGTCGCGGATACACGCTCATTACCGACTTGATACGTGACATGGAATGGTGGGCTTGTTTCAAGCCGCCGGAAAGACCCAAACGGAAGCTGGATCTGAAGATAGAGAAAGCTAAGCTTTCAAAGCTGTTGCGACGACGGGTAAAAGCGGAGCGTCGGCCGCACGAGGAGCCAATGAGGAGTCAAAAGATAGGGCGGAATGAACCCTGCCCCTGCGGAAGCGGGAAAAAGTACAAGAAATGCTGCCTTCTCAAAGGCGAAACAAACCCATTCGCGGCGGCTCCGCCCAAGGCTGTGGACGAATTGGACGAGCTTGATGCGCTGTCCAACAGCGTGATCGATCTGATTCAGTCCGGTGAACTCGAGAGGGCCGAGGAAGTCTGCCGGCAACTCCTCACGAGATTTCCCGACCAAGTCGATGGCCTCGAGCGGACGGCAATGGTGTGCGAGGCCAAGGGAGATAGGGTGACGGCTGCCGAGTACTACAGGAAAACCGTGGACTTCATGCGCAGCCGGCCCGGTTTCGACGAGGAAGAAATAGCATGGATGGCAAGCGAGGCAGAGCGCTTGGACGCGGAACATGAGACGGGGAGGGACTCGGGCGGATTGGACTGAGAGAAGTGAGCAGGGTGGCTTGGGTTCCCCGGCAGGATCGTAAACCGAACGATTTCGCTCCATGTTTCATCAGACTGGAGAGCCGGCTTCCCCCCCTTTCCGTGATGATCTCTCATCGGGTTCAGTGCTTCCCTAATTCGCCTTCGCAACTCGATGATGGTCGGGATGATCGGCCGGCGTGTCAGGCTTCATCCGTGACTCACACCATCGGTTTTCTCGGCACGCAGGCCTCCCAGAGCATTGTGTTGTTATCCTTGTCAACGGAGGCCTTTACCCATGAATCGCCTCTGAATCTGTTGATCAAAAGACTGCACATGATGATCATGGAAATTGTCATGGCCCACCATATACCGGTCGCACCGGTCTGCAAGACATAGATGACGCCAAGGATGAACGGTATCCTGAGCAGCCACATGCCCGTGAATACGATCCGCATGGTGGCCATGGTGTCGCCCGCGCCCTGGAGTGCGCCCGACAAGGAGATCCCTATGGCCAGGAACGGCATGCCGATCATATTGATGCGCAGATACCTGACCATTTCCTCCAGAACGGCCTTGTCCCTTGTAAGCCACGATGAGATGTCCGGTGCAAACGTGAAAATGACTACGATTGGAAGAAGGATTATTGCAAGGCTCAGCAATGCGGTTACTTTTGCGCCGTACCGAGCGCCGGTCTCGTCTCCGGTTCCCAATTTGTTTCCGGTCAGCACGGCACTGGCCATGTTGAGTGCAAAAATCGGCAGGAAAATGATTGCCTCGATGCGGACTCCGGCAGTCATGGCTGCCAACGCGGTGACTTCACTACCCCGGAGTTGTCCCACGAGAAAATAGATTACGAGAGTCCCCGCATTCCACGCGGTTTGCTGGAGCGCAGAGGGCAGGCCAAGCTTGGCGAGGTTCCTCATGCAGCGTGAAAAAGGACTCATGAGACGGGAGAGTCTCAACCCACCCGGCCCCCGAAGGATGAAGACGAGGTTCAGTACCATCCCCAACGTGGTGCTCCCGGCCGTGGCCCACGCGATGCCTTTGTAGCCCAAGGCCGGGATCGGTCCCCATCCGAACCCGAGAATGAGATCGCCGGCTATGTTGAACAGGGACGCCACTAGACTGGTGATCATGGTGATGCGGATTCGGCCCGAAGCCCGAAGAACCCCGCCGGAAATGATCATGACATACGTAGGAATCAACACCAGCGAGAAGATGCGGATAAAATCCTCGGCGATACCCCGGATTTCCATCGGCATGCCGGCAAAGCGGACTATTGAGGCGGGAAAGACCAAAGCCGGGATAGTCAGGCCCCCGGAAATCGCTAGGCCGAGCATGAGGGATTGAGCCGTCACATTGCTTACGCCCTCACGGGAATCGGCACCGTAAGCCTGTGAAATCATGGACACGGTACCGACCGTGATGCCGTTGGCCAGAATCAACAAGGTCCAGTAGAGCTGTCCCACATAGCCCACCGCGGCCATGACATCCGTTCCCATGTAACCGGCCACATAAACGTCCGCCATTCCAATGGAAAAATGGAAGAACATGATCATGATCATGGGCCAGCCCATGGACCACGATTCCGAAAGAAACCGCTTCACCTCAGTAAACTTGGAATGAACAGACGTATTCATTCTGCCTCGTAACCGACGTCGACAAACTGCCGAACCGGAGGCCGGCGGCGCCAAGGGCGACATTGCTGCGTCACTTGAACCGGGTTGAGCATAGCACTATTCCTTTGGCTTTTCGAGCATCGCCTGCCGTAAACTCATACGGGAGACTCCGGGAGTTTCCCTTGAATTTTTCACTGAGTGAACCTATAGTCTCAGAGGCCTCACCGCAGGGACTACTCCGAAGCGCGGGCCTTTGTTCCATATTGTTCATTAGTTGAGAGAAAAGATAGCCGATATGCCTAAAAGAACCGATCTCAAGTCCATTATGCTCATTGGATCAGGCCCGATCGTCATCGGTCAGGCGTGTGAGTTTGACTACTCGGGCACCCAGGCTCTGAAAGCGCTCAAAGAAGAGGGGTACCGTGTCGTCCTCGTCAACTCGAATCCCGCGACCATCATGACGGACCCTGAGTTTGCCGATGCGACGTACATCGAGCCGCTCAAGGTAGACATACTTACCACTATCATAGAAAAGGAGCGCCCCGATGCGCTGCTTCCAACATTGGGCGGTCAGACGGCCCTGAATCGTGCCGTCGAGCTTCATGAACACGGAGTACTCCGGAAATATGGAGTGGAGTTGATCGGCGCGGGAATAGACGCCATCAACAAGGCGGAAGACCGATATCTGTTCAAGAAGGCCATGACCAACATAGGACTGGATCTTCCCCGGAGCGGTTATGCGGAATCATTGGACCAGGCCTGGGAAATTGCACGGGATCTCGGCTTTCCCAACGTCATCCGTCCTTCGTTCACGTTGGGAGGAACCGGAGGCAGCGTCGCGTTCACCGAGGACCAGTTCGAGCACCTTGCCGCGTGGGGTCTGGATATCTCTCCCGTGCGCCGCGTACTCATCGAAGAATCCGTACTCGGATGGAAGGAATTCGAACTCGAGGTCATGCGGGACGGTGCGGACAACGTGGTCATCATCTGCTCAATCGAAAATTTCGACCCCATGGGAGTCCACACGGGCGATTCAATCACCGTGGCGCCCGCTCAGACGCTGACCGATAAGGAATATCAAATCCTCAGAGACCAGGCCGTTGCCATTATCCGCGAAATCGGCGTGGATACCGGTGGTTCCAACATTCAGTTCGCCGTCCATCCCGATACGGGACGCGTCGTGGTCATAGAGATGAATCCGCGGGTGAGCCGTTCCAGTGCCTTGGCCTCAAAAGCCACCGGCTTCCCGATTGCCAAGATTGCCGCCAAGCTGGCCGTCGGGTACACGCTCGATGAGATAGCCAACGACATTACACTCAAGACGCCTGCCTCGTTCGAACCGACCATCGACTACGTTGTTACCAAGATCCCCAGGTTCACCTTCGAGAAGTTTCCCAGCGCGGACAACACCCTCACCACACAAATGAAATCCGTGGGGGAGGTGATGGCCATAGGGAGAACGTTCAAGGAGTCGTTGCAGAAGGCAATCCGATCCTTGGAGACCGATGTCCATGGACTGGAGCCGCGCCTCGGAGTGGGACTGTCAAGAAACGAGATGCTGAACCGTTTGAGGACTCCCACGCCCGACAGACTCTGGTACATTGCGGATGCTCTGAGGCAAGGGTTCGGCATAGACGAGATTTACCGCGAATCCGCCGTCGATCCATGGTTTCTGCACCAGATGCAACAGATTGTTGAAATGGAAGCAGACATCGGCCGGGACGGTTTTTTGACGGGTGATGAAGCAAAGGAGAATCTGACCCGGGCCAAAGCATACGGCTTCTCGGATATTCGGCTGGCAGCCCTCGCCGATAAGACGGAATCCGAAATCCGCGGACTACGCAAAACACTGGGCGTGCGGCCCGTGTTCAAACGTGTCGACACGTGCGCCGCTGAATTCGAGGCGTTCACCCCGTATCTCTACTCCTCCTACGAAGAGGAGGACGAATCCGGCACAACGGACAAACGCAAGATCATGATACTCGGCGGCGGACCAAACCGGATCGGCCAGGGGATTGAGTTCGATTATTGCTGTGTTCACGGAGTGTTTGCTCTGAAGGAAGACGGATACGAGACCATCATGGTCAACTGCAACCCGGAGACCGTGAGCACCGATTACGACACTGCGGACAGGCTCTATTTCGAGCCGCTCACCCTCGAGGATGTCCTCGAGATTGTCGACCGGGAGAAGCCCGACGGGGTTATCGTTCAGTTCGGAGGACAGACCCCTTTGAAGCTCGCCCTCCCTCTCTGGAACGCGGGAGTTCCAATCATCGGCACCTCTCCCGATGCCATTGACCGTGCGGAAGACCGTAAGCGTTTCAAGGATATGCTCCTCAAACTCGGGCTGAACCAGCCGCCCAATGACATAGCCCATTCGTACGGGGAGGTCATGGACGTCGCACGACGCATCGGGTATCCGCTGGTGGTCCGTCCGTCGTACGTACTCGGCGGCCGGGCCATGGAGATCGTACACCAGGATGAGGATCTGAAAGAATATCTCACGTCCGTTGTGAAAGCCTCCCCTGAACACCCTATCCTTGTGGACGGCTATCTTACCGGTGCCGTGGAAATCGACGTCGATGCGGTGGCGGACGGCGAGGATGTGGTCATCGGGGGAATCATGGAACACATCGAGGAAGCAGGCATCCACTCCGGTGATTCATCGTGCTCACTGCCGCCGTACAGCCTTGGCCGCTATCATCTCGATGAGATCAGAAGGATTACGCGGCTTATCGCAATGGAGTTGGAGGTCAAGGGACTGATGAATCTCCAGCTTGCTCTCAAGGACGGCGAGATCTACGTGCTTGAAGTCAATCCGAGAGCCTCCAGGACCATTCCATTCGTGTCCAAGGCAATCGGGGTGCCTCTGGCAAAAATGGGAGCCCGGGTGATGGCCGGAAAGAAGCTTCGGGATCTGGGATTCACCCGAGAGGTAATACCTGCGCATGTGAGCGTCAAGGAGGCGGTTTTCCCCTTCATCAAGTTCCCCGGGGTCGATGTCCTGCTCGGTCCTGAGATGAAATCCACCGGTGAGGTTATGGGGATCGACTGCGAGTTCGGTCCCGCTTTTTTGAAATCCCAATACAGTACGGATTTCCCCATTCCCAAGGGAGGCAAGGTGTTCCTTAGTGTTGCCGGGCGAGACAAAGCCCTGGCGGTGATCGTAGCGCGCCGGCTCGTCGAGTTCGGCTTCTCCTTTGTCTGCACCGAGGGTACGGGTGCCGCTCTCGAAGCGGCGGGCATTTCCTCCACCGTAGTTGGTAAGGTCCACGAGGAGGGAGAGTCGGACGTCATCGATCTCATCAAGAAAAACGAAATAGTGCTCGTTATCAACACATCGTCGGACAAGCAATCGCTGAAGGATTCGTTCCATATCAGGGTGGCCGCGCTGAACCACAACGTGCCGTATTTTACTACGCTGGCCGGTGCCAATGCGCTGTCTCTGGGCCTCCGCTCGCTGCATAGGGGAGAGCCCTTCCGGGTCACCTCATTGCAAGAGTACCATCGATTGGGAAACGATATGTGCGTGATTGCGTAGCAGGGTCACAACACGGCCGGACTACCCGTTCACCAGCTTTGTGAATTCAGGATCAACCTGGTAACCGAGATTCAATGCCTGATTCATATGCTCCCGTGCCTTCTCGTTGTCCCCTTTGTAGTGAAAGGCCACGGCGAGATTGTTGTGAGCCATGGGAAACCGGGGATCGATCTCGATTGCCTTCATGTTATGCTCGATGCTCCGGTTGATGTCGCCCTTTACGAGGTAAATGTTTCCCAGATTGACATGAGCCGTCATAGATCGCGGATTCATCTTCAGGGCTTTGTTAAAGCTGTCCTCCGCCAGATCCGTCATGCCCTTCTGCACGTAGGCGATACCGATGCTTATGACGCCTTCTATCAGGTCGGGACGAAATTCCAAGGCCTTGAGTATCTCGTTTATACAGCCATCGTAATCCCCTTCCTGCATAAGGACCGTACCGAGATTCACTCTCGCCTCGAGCAGGCCTGGTTTGAGTTTGAGTGCCTTGCGGAACTCCTCTTTGCTGCGGTCACGGTCTCCGCGCTTGGCCAGCGCAAGTCCAAGATTATAGTGAGCGTTTGCGGAATCAGGGTTGGACGCCACGGTTTGCTCTGCTTGTGCAACCCGGTCGTCTTCGGCTGATCCCGGAGTCTGTGCGTCGGAACGGTTCTCCGTCATTATTCCTCCCAAGTTCTTACTTCATGCATTAGAGATAGTCGTTCCGCATGATTGAGTCAAGTGTCCGGCGGCTGTCCGGACCGGCCCTGTCATAGGAGTGCGCTTTCGTAGATCTGACATATTGGAATGCCGTTCAGTTGGCGCATCCCTTCGGAAAGGTTTCCGTCGGGTGTTTCGATGAGGAGGCAGTCTCTGAATCTGACTCTGCTTTGCCCAGAATCCTTTGACTTTACTCCTTTGCCCCGTGGGCATTGAGCAATTCCACAATTTTGGCGTGACCCTTCACAGAGGCCGCCTTCAAGGCAGTATCTCCATCCTTGCTCTTGGCATTGACGTCAGCTCCCTTCTCCAGAAGAAGTTTGACAATGTCGATGTGACCGTCGTGTGAAGCCGCCATCAATCCCGTAACTGCCTTATCGTCTTTAGAATTGACATCAGCACCCTTATCTAAAATTAGCTTTACAATTTCGAGATGCCCGGCTACGGTAGCCAACAACAACGGTTTCATTCCATTTTTTGCTTTGGCATTGACGTCAGCCTCGTTTTCCAGAAGCAGCTTTACTGTCTCGGTATGACCCGTGGCAGATGCCAACAGTAGTGCAGTGAATCCGTCTTTCTCTTCTTGAAGGTCAATATCGGCTTCCCATTCAAGAAGAAGTCTGACAACTTCGGTGTGACCAGAAGCGGAAGCTAACATCAATGCGGTAGCTCCCTTTTCGGCCGTAGCATCGACATCGGCTTCCCACTCCAGAAGAAGGTCCACGACATCGATGTGCCCCTCCGAGGAAGCCGCCATCAATGCCGTAATTCCATTATCGATTTTGGCATCGACATCAGCTCCATTGTCCAGAAGTTCTTGGACTTTTGTCAAGTCCCCGTCTTTGGCGGCTGTTATCAATGCAAGACTCTGATCTCCATGGGCTAAGGCACAGAAGATAGTCAGTATTGTCATCAGCCATGCTACGACCGCGACGATTGTGATTTTGTGCATTGCGTGCCTCTCGTCCCGTAATCCAGTCTCTTCGGGGGTTATGTCTGATCAAAAAAAATGAAAAAATGGGGTCAGAAGGTGATGATGCCGTTGATGCCCACCGTGACCAGATGACCGATCGTGTCCATGGAGAACCTGGTCGCACTGAGAACACCGCCCTCGGCGCTTTTTACCGTTGCTCCGCCGGAGAGTTCCAGATAGTTGTAATTGACGAACATGCCGACGAATGCTCCCTCGGATACCGGCCGTGACCAGGAGAAGAGCGATTCGAACCAGAATCCGGTCACGGATTGTCCCTCGATTTGAGTGATAACGCCGGTAAGGTGTCGTTCCGCATCGATTCTCGACAGCGTGAACGGTGATGCAAGGACGTCCAGCCTCACAAGCGACCCGGCGAACTCCTCATGTGCGTAGTGCACACCCATGTACGGTATGTGAATGTGAAAGTGATCGTGAAACGTGCCGGTGGGCGGAGCACTCCTGGTGGACCGGTAGTCGAGATTGATATAGCGGTAACCCGCGACCAGGCCGGCAGTGTAGGGCATTCCTATGCTTCCGAAGCGGTTCGGGTGATATCCGAAAGGACCCAGGTGATAGATTGCCGCAATGTCCGCGGCGAGGTACCGGGACTCTGTTTCCCAGGACCGGGCCGTAAGGGTGTGCTGACCCGTACGATCCAGCATGAAGTCGCCTCTGGTCGTCTGCGGAAGATTTATCCAACCCTGAACGCGGATAGCCAAGTCATCCGTGACGGCACGCGTCTCGCCTTGGATTCCGAAGACCGGACTCTCCAGGCTCACTTCTTTCTTTCCGGCCGGCAGATTATCATTGTCGCCGTCGCGCAGCCACAGGGCGTTTACTCCCCACATGTATCCGGCGCGAGCCTCCACCATCGATTTATTCTTGGGATACGCTGCAAAGTGACAGGTTCCTGTGGGCATCCCCGGCAACCCCTTGAATTCGGGGCTCGGTTCTGCGCTTCCTTGTTCGGGGAACGAAATGAGGATCGCAATAACCGCAATGAAGATTGCCAAGGCAAGAGAACGCACGACCGCTTCTTTCCTTCGGTACGCGGCAGGGACAGTGTGATGGTTTACAGCCAAGAGATTCTCGTCCTGAAGTGCGGGTCGCCGCCGGCGAACATGTGAGCCGTCCAAAACTGCGGGTTCTCGGCGGATGATTTCACACGCCGTCGTGACCGATAGTCACAACCGAGCATGAAGATTCCTCAGAGATGCACGGCATGCCTCGTCATCCGTGAATTGCCGTTTCGGGTCCGCAACCCTCTCCGTGTAGCGCTAAATGCCGAATTTGTCAATGTTTAAAAGGCCTCTTGGCGGCTGCTCAGGTGCATGCGGCGGTTCTCCAGAGCAGTACGAAGGCCGGTACAAAGTCGTTTGGATCGCGGCTCATCAGTTCGGACAAGCGTCCGGGGGACATGAATCCGCCCCACACGATCTCCTCGGAATTGGGAACAGGATCCCGACGGGTAACCGTTTTGAACAGCACGACGTGCTCTTGGCCGGTCTCCTTTGATGCGGGCAGACGGAGCACCTCCTCTACGGCGGCCCGTATTCCCAGTTCCTCGTGCAGTTCCCGAATTGCGGTCTGCTCGTACGTTTCTCCCGGATCCACATGACCCGCTGCGGAACTGTCAAGCTTGAGGGGATGCCGGTCCTTGGCATTCGAACGGCGCTGGACATAGATCTCCCCTGCCCGATTGAAGACGAAGACGTGCACGGCACGGTGCATAAGACCTCGTCGGTGAATCTCCAACCGCGTTGCCGTGCCGGTCACTTCGTCCCGTTCATTTACGATCTCGAGGATCTCGTTGTCGGTTGCGTACGTCAAACCCACCGGCATCCTCTCCTCTCGTTCCCCGGCTCAGCCCGGAGACGACGTCCCGTTCGACTTTCAGCGGCGTCCAGGCCTTGGAAGCATATGCGTCCCGGAGGCGCCGAAGGTGATTAGACCGGTTCGCTACCGCCGAACCGGGGGCGTCTCGTTCGCCTCGCCCAGTTTCTCACGGACCGACTCGACCTTCTTCTTGATGGCTCCTTCACGCCCTTTCCGGTCGTCGATCTTTACGTAGGTGACGACACGGTCGCTCTGGGCCGCCATGTTTTCATGACACTTGCGGATAACCTCGAAGACCTTGTCGGTCGGCCCCTCAATAAGCGTTCCCAGGGCATGCATCTCGTAGTCCAACCCACTGTCTTCAATGATCTTTATCGATCCCGCCACATATCGGCTCAGCCCCTCGGCTCCTTTGTCCAGCGGAAATACGCTCAGTTCTGCCAACATAGGGAATCTCCTCCACAATTGATCGGTCCTCTACCGATTATCACGACTGCCAAGGAACCGCAAAGTGCATTTCATGGGAGGAATCCCAAGGGGGCGCGTATGAGAACTCTGCTTTCCATCATATTGGTTCGTCCCCTTGTTGTCTTTGTGTCTTGGCGGTTCAGTCGCTCTTGACTCCCCCTAATGGGCTGCTCTGTCCAGCCAATCCTCGAGTGCGGACTTGTCCGGGAAATCCAGGAGGTCTTCACCCAGACGTTCCAACTCTTCCAACGGCAACTGTTGGATACGCTCTTGTGTGGACTCGTTCAACTCACCGAACCGGCGGGTGAGCAGACGAATCGTCAGGGAGACGGCTTCCCTCAGCATTCCCTGTTGCACTCCTTGTTCTACTCCCTGTTGTATTCCCTGCTGCATTCCCTTTTCAACACCTTCGTCGATCCATTTATCTGCAAGGCTGTACATGTAAATTTCTCCCTTCTTCCCGAGTGAATCCTTAAGTGCTTGCCCCACGTCCTCCGGCCTTACTCTTTCCCTTGCGGCCCCCAGATACTGAAAAACCGCTTCCATGAATTGCAGAGCCGTTTGTTGTTCCATGTTGTCGACCAGTCCAAAATACTCCCTCAACCGCTTCGACAGGTCTGGCCTGAAAAAGTTCTTCATCAGAAGCAGGGCAACTGCAAGGGTCGCGGCGGCCAGGCAGCGCATTTTGATCTCCTCGTCACTGTAGCCCGACAGGTCGCACAGATAATACCTGAAGTTCAAGAGGTCCGGCAGAAGGTTGTCCGGGGGGTCATACAAGCCGGCGAATTCCGTGGAAACCGTCCACTTCTTCGTTCCGTGATATAGGACAATCGGG
>JAZDHD010000334.1:0-14683 GCA_043806215.1 Pseudomonadota bacterium
AGGTCTATATCGAGATCGGGCCAGTAGAGATGCTCCTTCCCCGGACGTTGGACCTTCAATACAGCCGAGACCGACGCTTCCTTGAACCACGGGAACTCGTCAAACGGGAGGAACAACTCCTCCTCGTCCACCAGCAGCCAGAGGCCATGTCGAGAGATGTTGGTGACCTCAACCTCCGAAGTGGGTCTGCCAAGCGGTTCTGATTTCATCTTCATGTTCCTTTATAATATCTTCCACCACACGCAGGTCGACGGCGGATAATCCTTGGCTTTTCGCCGGCGTGACGGCCGGCTCGATCCAGAACTTGGCCTCACCCTCCGCACACTGGACGTGAACGTGGATTCGCGGTTCCTCACGGGAAAAAAACAAAAAGCGAAATCCGCGCTCTCGAAATATGGTCGGACTCATGAATACATCATCCTTGAATGTCCTGGGTAACAATACCGTCCTATTCAGGGGGACTTTCGAGGATATCCGGGTCAATCCGTAATCAGGTCCCGGCCCGGACGCACCTTCTCGTGGACGTACGCTTGCAGCCCGGGAGTAAGTGCGATATCCAAGTGATCCTCCGCGGCAATCACGAAATCCTGTTGCTCCCGCAAAGAGGCGCAGCGGCGCAGTCGCAACGGCCCAATAACCACGGCCAGAATACCCCCGGTCCGATGTCGAGTCAATGTGTCAAGGCGGAATCCGGGTCAGGATCATTTCCCGGCCCGTCGCGCCTCCCCCGGGTCTCCCAATTCAACGGGACGCTTGGGATCCCAGGTCCACTCGTACCATCCGCCGTCATAGTTGGAGCATCGGGGATATCCCATGAGCCTGAGCGCAACTCGCGGACGAGTGTAATTATTCCACAGATTGGAACGTGTAGACCCGAGACCTACTTAATTGCCGGCGGAGTCACTTTTTCATTGACGCCGGGATTGCATACGATATATTGTATACAATCAAAGAGCGCCCATCCGAAACCAACCGCCCCCCGTGGAATCGTCCGGAGGCACACGTTGCCCCGACAAAGCGAACGATAAAGGTCTTCCAGTCAATGGCTCCCATGTCCAGGATACCGATCAGATCTCTTTCCGAGACGGTTGCTCAACGAATTCGGGACATGATCCGAAGAGGTGTGCTGAAAAAAGGAGACCGGATCGTGGAGAAGCAGTTGTGCGACGCGCTGGGGGTCAGCCGCACCCCCCTGAGAGAAGCGTTGCGGATTCTCAAATCCGAAGGACTCATCGATCTGGTTCCCAACAAGGGAGCCCACGTAGCTCAACCGTCCATGCAAGACATCAGAGAACTGTTCGAGGTGATGAGCATCCTGGAAGGCGCATGCGCGCGAACGGCATCGGAGAAGATGAACGAGGCGGATTTCGCCCGGCTGGTCAAGCTCCACCAGAAACTTGAGAAACACTTCGAGAAGAAAGACCATGAGAAATATTTGGAGGTTAACCACAAATTTCATTCCCTCATTCAGGAAATTGCCGGAAACAAGCTGTTCAACGAGATTCTGGGCGGATTGAGGCAGAAGATCCTTCTTTACAGACAACGCCAACTCTTTCAACCCGATCGATTCCAGGCGTCCATGGAGGAGCACCGGTGGCTGCTGGAGGCCCTTCGCAATAGAGACGCCGATTCGGTGGAAAGCCTGATGAAAACGCATCTCATGAAACAGTGCGAGGCGCTGCGGACCCTGTATGAAGAGGCGGGCGGGCACGCGGACTCGTAAGGCGGCAAAGACGAAGCTGCGCAGTCGGCTTCGAAACGTTCCGACGTGAAGGAGGACAAGATGGCATTTCGAAGAGGAGGATCCGGAGTCGTTTGGGCGGTGCTTGCAGTACTAGGGTTGTTGGCGGCATGGACGTATCCGGCGGTTGCCGGGACCACTCTCAAGGTGTCGCATCAGTTCGCGGAGGGCGACGTCCGGGACACCCTGGTAAAAGTCTTTGCAGACAAGCTGGCCAAAAAGTTGGGCAAAGAAATCTCTTTTCGGATCTATCCGGCGAGTTCCCTGTACAAACCCAAAGAACAGTGGGATGCCATGAAGATGGGAACCTTGGATATGAGCGTATTCCCGTTGGATTATGCAGCGGGAAAGGTTCCGGAACTGTCGATCACGCTGCTCCCGTGCTCGGTATCAAACCTCAAACAAGCAATGGATTGGCGCAACAAAGAGATAGGGAAGCACATCGACCGGATCGTGGAGAAAAACGGGATAAAGATTCTCGTCTGGGCCTGGTTGGATGGCGGAATCGGAAGCACGGTGCGTCAGATAAAGCTCCCACAGGATGCGAAAGGACTCAAGATGCGGGCAGCGGGTAAGAAGTTCGAGTACATGCTCAAGGAGGCCGGGGCTTCAATTACCAGCATGCCTTCTTCGGAGATCTACCACGCTCTCTCCACCGGCGTGCTGGACGCGTGCCTGACTTCTTCCTCCTCGTTTGTTTCCTATCGCTTGTACGAGCAACTCAAATTTATGAACGCTCCCAAGGACTACTCGATCTGGTACATGGCCGAGCCTTTGATCATGTCGCTGAAGTCCTGGACGCGACTTACCCCGAAACAACAGAAGGCGTTCGAGGAAGTGTCCGCGGAGATGGAGCGTGATTGGGTCGTGCCGAATTTTTCCAAGGATACTGAGAACTTGATCAAGGAGTTTTCCAAGGCGGGCGTGAAGCTGCATTACATGACCAAGGACGAGTTCAACCAATGGTCGGATTTCGCTCGCAAGACCGCTTGGAAGAATTTCGAGCAGACGGTTCCCAATGGGAAGGAGTTGCTCGATCTTGCCAAGCAGGCCATGGAAGAGCCGAAGAAGTAACTTAGTGCTCCTTGGCATGAATACGGTCGCACAAGCTGAACCGTCTTCCCGGCGTAGGCCTGGAACCAGTCTCTTTTTCCTGGACCCCGGCCTGCGCCGGGGAGACGGCGGGCAGCGCCCGCCCTTGAAGATGACGGGCATCCCGCGTTCCGCGGGATAGGGGCGCACCTGCGTGTGCGCCCAAATGTGGGCGGACACATAGGTCCGCCCCTACCGTAGCCCGGGCCTCCGTGCCCGGAACGCTCTGGTTCCAGTTCTCAGACTCGGTAACAGGAGCAGAATGTGCGAGCGTATTTACGCCATAAAACACTTAGGGTAGGGCTCATACGGAATCCACAACGTTGATCGAATCCGGAGGGAAGCGGCTATGGCAGATCCAGACGCGGGGTTCTGGCAGAAATTGGAAGCAGTCTCACGGTTTCTTTGTAAGCTCACCGGCCTGTTGGGGGCTTTGAGCTTGCTTGCGGCGGCGCTTGTCACCACGGAAGGTGTCGTGGTGAGAAAGATACTGGGGTGGTCGACAATCTGGCAGATCGAGTTCTCGGTCTTTCTGCTCATGTACGCCTGTTTCGTCGGGGCCGCGTTTGGGCAGATGCACGAGCGCCACCTGAATATAGATCTGGTGATCATATATCTGCCGCCTCGTGTCCGCGAGATTCTGCTCATCTGCGTGACCATTGCAAGCTGTGTGGTGTGTGCGGCAATCGCAATCCACGCGTGGCCCATGTGGTGGTCCGCACTCGCCGCCAACGAGCACAGCGAATCACTCTGGGGGCCGCCCCTCTGGATTCCTTATCTCTTTCTTCCACTCGGGGTCACGTTGGTCCTCCTGCAATCCGTTGTCCAGATCCGCGGCAAGATACGCGATCTTCGGCTGGGAACGTACGAGAGCGAGGCCGGCAGAGCCGAACTGAAAGATGTGGAGATTCCGGTTGACCGGAAGCATGTCTCGAAAGGAGACCGCGATGAGTGAAACGTGGCTCAGTGTAGTCGTCTTCTCCAGCGCGCTGGTTATTCTGTTTTCCGGAATCCCCATATGGGCCGGACTCGGAGCCGTTTCTCTTATCTACATCATGATATACTCGCCCAACATGCTGCAGACCGTGCCGTACGTGCTCTACAGCAGTATGGACAGCTTTGCCATGCTTTCCATACCGTTGTTCATCCTCTTGAGCGCTCCCCTCGCCGTGACCAAAGCCAGTAAGGACCTGTACGAGGCCATGCACCGATGGGTGTACCGCCTGCCCGGCGGGCTGGGGGTGAGCACCATGATGGCGGCCGGGATATTTGCCGCGCTGTGCGGCTCCAGCCCCGCCACGGCAGCGGCGGTGGGAGGAGTGGGTATTCCCGAGATGCGCGACAGGGGCTATTCACCCGGCATCGCGTGTGCCTTGGTGGCTCACGCAGGCACGTTCGGCATCCTCATCCCTCCCAGCATCACCATGATCCTGTATGGAGTGGCCACGGAAACCTCCATCGGGAAGTGCTTTATCGCCGGTGTTATTCCGGGGATAATACTGGTGGGAATGAGTTCTCTCTGGATCGTGATCTATTTCAGTGTAATAAAACCGCGGGTTACACGGCAAGCCGAACCCCGGCAAAGTGATGCGTTTGCTTCTTCAGCGGAAATGCCGGTAGGGGATCATTACACGTTGAAGCAGAAGCTGGAGAGCCTTGGGCGAGTGCTGCCGTTGATCCTGATCATCGCGGGGATCATGATTTCCCTGTACGGGGGTTGGGCGACTCCAAGCGAGGCAGCGGGGGTAGGAGCGGTGATTTCGCTGCTCGTGGTGATGGTCGTGTATCGGGTCTACCAGGTGGATCAAATTGCCAAGATCCTGACAAAGGCCCTCACGGAAAGTACGATGATCCTCATGATCATGGCCGCGGCTACTCTGTTCGGCTTCGTATGTTCGGACCTGTACGTCACCCAGTCCCTTGCACAACTCATTCTGGCGCTTCCCCTGGGGAAATGGGGGATTATCCTTTTCATCAACCTCCTGCTGCTCGTGCTGGGCTTTTTCATTCCGCCGGCCGCGGTGGTTCTCATGGTCGCGCCCATGCTGCTGCCGGTAATCAAAGGGCTGGGATTCGACCCCGTATGGTTCTCGGTGATCATGACCGTCAATCTGGAGATTGGGCTCATCACGCCCCCGGTAGGCCTGAACCTTTATGTAGTCCAGGGTATTGCGCCGGACGTACCGCTCGCCGGTATATTGAGGGACCTGGCGCCCTTCGTGGTGATTGACGCACTCATGATCGCGGCCTTGTGCGCTTTTCCCGAGCTTGCCCTGTGGCTTCCCGGCAAGATGATCGGTTGATGGACTTACCGGATCACGGAAACCGGCCGAGGCAGGCTCGATACCGTTATAAACTCGGAGCGGGTAAAATATGAACCTGGCGAAAAAACTCTCTGAAACCGCGGCGAAGCACGCCGATAAACCGGCCGTCATCTTCGAGGACCATGTCTACACCTTCGCGGATGTGGACAATGAGGTGAGAAGATACTCCGCGGTTATGAAACGGCTCGGTGTCCGCGTCGGCGACCGCGTTGCTCTTCAACTTCCCAAACGGCCGGAGTTCGTCTTTCTGGAATTGGCCGTGATGTCGGTGGGAGCCGTACTCCTTCCGTTGAACGTCGATTACAAGCCCGACGAGGTGGCGTATTTCCTCACCGACTCAGGTAGCTCGTTGCTTTGCGCAGACGGAGATAGGCTGAAAAAAGCGAGATCCGTGCTTGGCCGACTCCCGGGCGTCCGTGCCGCAGTAATCGGCCAATCAGACGAAAAGGACCTGGTTGGGCTTTCAGATGAATTGGAAACGATCTCAACACAAGACGAACGGGATTACCCGGCCGGCGGGGACGATACCGCGGTGATTTGTTACACCTCCGGCACCACCGGGCGTTCCAAGGGCGCCATGCTCAGCCACCGAAACCTTGTGTCGAACTTGACGGCTTTGCATGAATTGTGGCAATGGAGCGATCACGACGTGCTCCTCCACGTGCTGCCGTTGTTCCATGTCCACGGCCTGTTCGTTGCACTCCACGGCGGCCTCAACGCGGGTGCGACCATCATCATGCACGAGAAATTCGATCCTCGGAGGGTTTGGCGGACCGTCGAAGCCCAACAATGCACGATCCTCATGGGCGTCCCTACCATGTACCAGCGGCTCATGAATGAGTGGGAGACCATGGACAAGCCGCCCGACCTGAGTTCCATGCGGTTGTTTATTTCCGGATCGGCCCCGCTCCTGGAGAACCAGTTCCTTCGCTTCACCCGTCATACGGGGTTTCCGATCCTGGAACGGTACGGCATGACCGAGGCCGGTATGATAGCGTCAAACCCCGTCGATCCCGCAGGCCGCAAAGCCACGAGTGTGGGATTTCCCCTTCCCGGCGTAGAACTGCGAGTCGTTGACTCCGGCGGGCTCGATGTGCATCCCGGAGAAGTAGGAGAGATTCTCATACGCGGGGATAACGTATTCAGCGGTTACTGGGTAATGCCGGAGAAGACACGGGAATCCTTTGCAGACGGCTGGTTCCGGTCGGGAGATCTGGGGTACCTTGACCAGGACGACGGCGGCAGACTGTATCTCGTGGGGAGGGCCAAAGAACTCATCATTACCGGCGGCTACAACGTGTATCCCAAAGAGATCGAAAACGTTCTGGAAGGGCACGACGGTGTCCGGGAAGCAGCGGTTGTGGGTATGCCGGATGCCGACTTCGGGGAACGGGTCGTTGCGGTTGTCGCACTCCGGGAGCCGGCTTCGGGAGCGACGCCCGAGACACTGATCGAGTATTGCAGAGAACGCCTTGCGGGCTACAAGTGCCCCAAAGAGGTGTTGGTGACGGGCTCGTTGCCTCGAAATGCAATGGGGAAACTACAGAAGAATGAGCTGAAAGACCTGTACGGCGGACGAAGGTGAGTTGTCGGCTTCCGAATGTTATCACATGTAGGACTTCGTCTCCGCGGCCTTGCATGCCCCCCCTCACTTCTTAAAAGGGAACAGTGGTCTGGAGCGCCGGTGGATCTTCGACCGGATCAAATCAGGTGGTGTATGCTCTCGGCCAGGCCGATCGGGTTTGTTCGACCACGAATTCGGTGAAAGAAATCGTCAATCTTCCTCGATCACGGGATCGCCGGCATTCCTCAGAATGAATCCTCGACCCTCCTTGGCCAGAGTGCCGCTTGTACGAATCGTCCGGCCGGAATCATGGGCTTGGACGGCAAGATGGTACGGTTCTTCGGCAAGCTCAAGCATGACGCGGGCTTGTCTATCCTCAACAAGGCCAATGATGGTTGCTCTTCCGGTCGGCGCACCTTCGCCCCGCTCCAACTTGACCACAGGGCCGCACAACTCGAAGTCAGGCACCGGTTCTCTTTCCCGCATCTGATGTCCTGCTTCGCGGATCACGGGAACGCGGTCGGATGATAGTGCTACCCTGTGCACGGCATCCGGTGCCGGCGGCCGAGCCGGAGACCACGAGAAGATGAATTCCAAGTTGCGCCCGACCTCGTCGTCTCCCCAGAGTCCTACCACTGCGTCACAGAGATTGGCGTTGACGCCATACTGGACAGCCCGATCGAATGCTTCCATCTCTTGCGTCACCGCAGCATGTTCGGCTGCACGATCCAGCGCCTGAAGCGACTGGGCAAGAGTTTGGGTGACCTGCCGCTCAAAAGGTACATCCATTTCGTACGATTGTTCGACCTTTGCATGCAGGAACGGCGGCACGCGGCTTATCACTGTGACAACATAGCTTCCATGTTCGCTTTGCCCGATACGCACGCGCCGTACATGTTCCATCGCCTGTGCCGGCTTACGTTTGTGCCAGACAGGCCGCGGCTCGGTGGCCGCACATGCCGCGGCCAACACAAGGTCCCTCGTCTTCTGTGCAATCTTTGCGTGCTCTTCAATGGGCAAGGATCCGTCCGAAAGCTCGGGATCTGCAATGCGAATACGGATGACGTCGGAGGTTACGGTAAGAAGGTCCCTATACACCTGCCACTGAGAACGCTTCTCAGCAGCCGCAAGAACTGCCAACACGTCGCCCATACGCAGGGCGTAGTCCCGCAACTCCACGTCCATCGGCAGCAACACCTCAAACTCGTCATCCCCTTGTCCCAAAAGCCACAGAGACGCTCTCTCAATCGCCGTCTCTTGTTTTGCCCACCCTTTTGCGCGCAGGTAGAGTGCAGCATCAACCGGTCGAATGGCCTGTACCGCTTGGACGTCACGAATGGTTACTTTCATGGCAAACCTCCCCGGCCGATCCGTTGCATGACGGCTTGAAGGGACTCGACTGAGAATCGCTGTGAGCGCGGAATAAGTACGGTTTGGGCTGTCTCGTTCTCACTCGGCGGTAAGCCGCGGAGACTCACCCAGTAGCCGCAGCGTCTCAACGTCAGCTCCGCCTCGCTCTGTCCCAGCCAGTCATTTTGATCATCCGGTACCAGCACCACGACCAGGATACGCGGTACGAGTACGTCGGTATCTCTCAAGTCGTCATAATTCTTCAGCTTCAAGGAATGCGAGAACATATTCTCCGCCGGAGTCTGTGCCGCCCTGCATTTAAGCTGCAGCTCGACCCGTGGTGAACGGATGGTCCCGCCGCCTCCCGTTTGATGCAAGACCATATCCACGCTGTCATCATCCACGCTGGGCATGCTCCACGCGAATCCCGCGCAGGCTGCAACCGCCTGAACATAAGCTCGGCTGAATTGCTCTTTCTGCATGCCGATATCCATCACGCGTGCCTCCTCATGATTCGCTCCGCCTCAGGCACGTGCAGCTCACCATGGTTGGTTCCTAATGCCCAGATTGGCCCCACATTATTAGGCAACTTGTCACGCGATATGTCATACCCTAAACGGGGCCGCTGTCAAGTGGGATCTCCGCCGCGCAAACCTCTTGCGGAACCGCCCTCCATGCGGCGAATACGGTCCATAATCACCGCACAGAGTGCGGAGAAAATGGTTGCGTTTGCGGCGAATGCGGTGCATAATCACCGCAGGAGTTGCGGAGAATGCTAAGATACATCCATGAGTTGGAAGATTGGCCTGATTTCCGCTGGGACGTCGAGAGCGTGGCACGCCGGCTTGCTGCAGTCCGTCACCGCCAGGGACGGCTCATTGGGCGCATGGAGGCGCTCGGTTTCACTTTGCGTGAAGAAGCCGTCCTCGAAACGTTGACCGCGGACGTGCTCAAATCCAGCGAGATCGAGGGTGCCGTCCTCGACAAGGAACAAGTGCGTTCCTCGATAGCGCGGCGCCTTGGAGTCGATATCGGTGCCTTAACTCCGGCGGATCGCGGTGTTGAAGGCGTTGTCGAAATGATGCTCGACGCTGTCCGGAATTACGATCGGCCGCTCTCGGAAGAGAGGCTGTTTGCCTGGCACGCGGCGCTCTTTCCTACGGGTCGCAGCGGAATGGTCCGGATTAGAGTCGGCGCACGGCGCAATGACGTTTCCGGTCCAATGCAGGTTGTTTCAGGACCCATCCGTCGTGAGCGGGTTCACTTTCAGGCACCTGCCGCAGTGCGGTTGGCGGATATGATGACGGACTTCCTGAAATGGTTCAACACTATGACCGACATCGATCCGGTCCTGAAGGCTGCGCTTGCCCACCTCTGGTTCGTGACCATTCACCCCTTTGACGACGGCAACGGCCGCATCGCCCGGGCAATTTCCGATATGTGCCTTGCCCGCTCGGAACAGAGCCCGCAGCGCTTTTACAGCATGTCCGCGCAAATACGCCTGGAGCGCAATGCCTATTACGATATCCTGGAAAGGACACAGAAGGGGGATCTCGATATTACCCCCTGGTTGGACTGGTTCTTGGGTTGCCTTGATCGCGCCTTTGATGGTGCCGAGGTCGTATTGGGCAGCGTCCTCAAGAAGGCGCGATTCCGGGCAATCCATGCCGGCGCACCACTCAATGACCGGCAAAGAAAAGTGCTCAATCGGCTTCTCGAAGGTTTTGAAGGCAAGATGACCTCATCGAAATGGGCCAAACTTGCCAAATGCTCACAAGACACTGCATTGCGTGACATCAATGACTTGCTGGATCGCGGAATCCTCGCCAAGGACGCGGCCGGAGGACGCAGCACGAGCTATTCGCTCGTTGACGTGTGACCGAGCGATCTCCCACCGGATAAAGTCACCCTGACTCGGGAAAAAGCGGAACATTATACTTGACAAACGCAACTAAAAGGGATAGTATATTCTCAAGGGATGAGAAAGAGAGGCTGCCATGGAAGACAACAAATTGAATTTAGCTACTCTAGCAAACTTTTTTGCTGATGAAGACGCAGCACGGACATTCCTGGAATCGAAGAGATGGCCTGGGGGGTATCCGGTATGTCCGCGATGCGGAAGTGAAAAAGCGTACGCTCTCACCCCGAGAGAAGGATCGAAAAAACCCGTGAGGAAAGGAGTCTACTGCTGTGCTGCTTGCCGAAGACAATTCACTGTTCGCATAGGAACCGTATTCGAGGCTTCTCATATTCCGCTTCGCAAATGGCTCATGGCAATCCACCTGATGACAAGCAGCAAGAAGGGCGTAAGTTCTTTGCAATTGAGCCGTGAACTCGGCATTACAGTAAAATCCGCATGGTTCTTGAGCCACCGTATTCGAGAAGCTATGACCGAAAGGGCTGGAGGATTCTTGAGTGGCACCGTAGAAGTAGACGAGACCTATGTTGGTGCCAAGCCACGCAAAGGCACCGGTCCGCACAAGCGGGGCCGTGGCACTACCAAAACTCCGGTTGTGGTCTTAGTAGAGCGCGACGGCAGAGCACATACCTCTCGCGTTGATCGACTCATGAGCAAGCATTTGAAGGGAATAATCAAAACACACGTGAGCGGTGATTCCAAAATAGTAACTGATGAGCCTCCTTCCTACAAAGGAATCGGTAAAGAGTTCCAAAAGGGCCATAGCGTCGTCAACCACTCCAAGGACGAATACGTTAATGGAGAAGGGGAACACGTCAATACGGCTGAAAGCTTTTTCGCTCTTTTAAAGCGAGGACATTACGGGATCTCTCACAGCCTTTCCAAGCAACATCTTTTCAGGTACGCTAATGAATTCACATTTCGTTGGAACAACCGTAAGATCACAATTGGAGAGCGCATGATAGCGGGCATATCCGGGGCAGAGGGGAAACGGCTGATGTATAGGGAGCCGCCGGGAGGAATATCAGGTTGAAAAAGAAAGCCACTTATCTTGTAAAGCGCTCTGACAAACAAGGAGCATAACACTCTATTTGATCCTCTAGTATGAAGAGCGTAATTGTGCTATCTTTAGACTAGGTGAGGATTGGACATGGTAACGGTTCCAAAACATTCTACACCCGATGAACTTACCCTTGAGCTCGATGGTCCCAAGGTGACGGCAGAAAAATTTCTCAAGGGTATCGGAGCGTTTCTAGGGTTAATAAATGCTGTGGCTAAGAATCTTTCGGGTTCACCTAAATCTGTAAAATGGATCGTGTCTGTAAGCTCGGGAAGCCAGCGCATCCATTTCAGGCCAGAATCATTTACACAGGACTTACCAAGTAATAAGCTTCCAGAGCTATTATATACAATACGGTCTGGAATAGTAGCACTGGAAACCTCGCCTGAAAGGCCTCTTCACTTTGATGACACTGCGCTAAGGAGCGCTAGGGAATTAGCTTCTGTTTTACGTGATGAAGAAGAATTAGAGTTGATATCGATTTCGACTAACGGCCAGAGAGTTCCGGTAACTTCAAGAACATTGGCTAACGTAGATTCTCTTTTCAGGACGGCTTTCACGGATTGGGGTTCAATAGAGGGGACGGTTCAGGTTGTATCTAAGAAAGGCAAACCGCTTATACAGATATATGATGACGTTTTGGACAAGTACATCAAATGTCAGGTTGGGGATGACACGTTGCGTGAAATGCTCGAAGTATTTGAACAACGCGTAAGCGTGTTTGGGTTGATTAGATACGATTCCGCCGGGAATATAAAGAGGATCGAAGTTGAAAGATTTAAGGCCTTTGCATCCCCCGACACTATTCCTACCTTCGCTGATGTCCGTGGCATCTTCAGGAGCGTAGATTGAAGAGCGAGTTGAGATATTGGGACTCTAATTGTTTCTTGGGATGGCTCAAGAATGAGCCGAGCAAGGCGTCTTTATGTGAAGGCGTAATACAAGGGGCAGAGAAGGGAGAGTTTTTGATAGTTACATCCGCGCTCACGCTCGTAGAAGTAGTAAAGCTAAAGCACGAACTACCTATTCCAGCAACTGATGCTATTAGGGTTCAGAAATTTTTCGAGAGCCCTTTTATACGAGTCCGGGGGGTTGACAGGTTTCTTGCAGAAAAGGCAAGAGAATTGGTGTGGCACTATCAGTTTTTGAAGCCCAAAGACGCTGTTCACGTTGCTACAGCAATAGATCGCGAAATTAGGATTTTCGACACCTTCGATGAGGACTTAATAAGGCTCAGTGGCCGGCTGGGTAATCCTCCCATGAGAATAGGCAAGCCTGATCGTGCTTATCAGTTGAGTTTAATGGATCAAATAGAAGAAACGAAAGAGCACGCCATTTTGTTTCGCAAATTTGAGAAGATGTCATGAAGAAATCAAAACGCAGAAAGGAACGCCCAGGGCCGGAACCTGAGAGAGTTTCATTGTATCCCCTCAACTTTGACGAAGCGGTAGACATTTTAGTAACAGCACCGCCCAAAGATGACAGCGAAAAAGAAGAAGATATAAAAGTGAAAGGAAGCACTAGGAAAAGAGAGGATAATCACCATGAATCCAACGGAGATAGCAAATGAACTCAGGAAAATAGAAGGGTTATTCGATGTCTGTCATAAGACTTCATCATAAGACTTCGTTTGAATGTTCCAGGAAAACCAACAGCGATGACCAGCAGCTTATATTGATTGATCTTTTCGATAGGGGGCCGGAGGCTGGCGAAATCCGATATTCGTGCACCGCTAAACTGGAAGACGGGAGTAAGACAGTAATCGGCAATGCCGTAAGGACTGTTTCTCTTGCCATTGAAGACGCGCAATGGCATCGTTTCGATTTATAATACCAATGCGCATATCGCTTTATTGCTTCCATGGGCAAGTCTAGAAAAATATAGCAAAGAGATTAGATAGAATTGCTCAACACAACATGTTATCTGCGTTTGGCAAGTATAAGGTTCCGAAACCAAACACGTGTGACATCATATGACAAAGCTATATGGGATACTGGGGGGGGGGCCAAGTACTGCGTTTCCCAATCACGGTGTCGTATAAAGGCAACGATCCCCGATTTGGTAGCGCCGGCCTCCGTGCCGGTACTCGTGGCGGCAATAGGGTCGTGTTTTGAGACCACGCCCGGGAGGGTGTTGGGGCAGGAGTCCCCGCCTCGCGACGCGGAATTCGGGGGACACAATACTACTTTTGAAGACAAGTCGGCTGCCCAGCGATAGGATTGCGCTATGGCCCGTCTTTCGCTCATCCTCGTGCCTGGTTATCCGCACAATGTCGCACAGCGCGGTGTCCGGCCATGGACGAGTTTCATTCGGAGGGGGACCGCTTCTTCAAGGAAGATTCGGCTCCTGCGTTCTCAACGAGAATCACCTTATGGCTGCCGCACGGTGTCGAGAGATGAATCCCAACGGGCCGTGACCCGAGCAGGGGACTACCGGGGAGGCCGGGAAAGGGCCCAGCGCGAAAAAGAGTTTGTGTACCAGGACTGCCCCAATGACTCAAAACCAGATTTGACCCGTATTCTTCACGTATTCTTCCCGTATTCTTCCGGTACAACTTGGAAGGATAGCAAACGGCTTCAGGGACGCAAAATGGCCAATGGGGCCTTATGGTTCTCAAAGGCCCATTGAATTCCGCTTCCACTGAGGAACCGGCAGACCGCACGGTAGCGAGGAGTTCATAGCCCACCCTGAGAAAGTGACCGGCTGGAGGCTCAGAGCAGAGAGACCGGGAGCAAAGAACAAGCACTAGCACAAGGGCAAGGGCAATTAGGTATGGTGTGCCTGGAAGTCCGCCAGCTGGCGAAGTACTCGAATGAACCGTAGCTCGGCAAGAAAGCAGTGATTTCGTTACCCCGGGGGGTATTTTTTCCCTTGACTCGTGCCTTTAATGGCTGACCACGCTACAGGCGCGTGGTGGTTTGTGGAGCAGGAAAGGAAGCAGAGCCTCTATAGATGTGGGCGCTACAGGAGTAGGAGACATACCATGAAGACTCAGAGAATTCCCTTGATGATGACAAAGAGATGGGTGGCCTTGGCGGCCGCCTTGGTACTGCTGTCAAGTTCTGTGGCCATAGGAGGTGGAACCCCTGAGAAGGAGGCAATCGACGAGCAGCTCGGAGAAGCGGCGGAACGGGGGGACCTTGCAACCGTGAGATTCCTTTTGGAGAAGGGCGTGGATGTCGACGCCAGTGAACTCAAGGGGACGCCTTTGATGAGAGCTGCCAAGGCAGGGCGCCTCGAGACGGTCAAGTTTCTCCTGAATAGCGGCGCGGATGTGAGTGGCCGCATGGGATTACGGGCGCTGAAGGCGGCCGCAGGCTCGGGAAGCCTTGAAATAGTCACGCTCCTATTAGACAAAGGAGTAGCAGTGAATGAGACGCTGCAAGAAGTGGATTCGCCGCTGATGGTTGCAGCGGATAACGGCAACCCGCTTGTGATCAGACTGCTTCTGCAGAGGGGGGCTGCGGTCAATTATAAGGGGCCAGGAAGCGCGACGGCGCTGATGTATGCAGCGTCGTCAGGACACGTCCAAGCGGTGAAACTTCTTCTAAGTAAGGGTGCAGAGGTGAATGCCGGGGACGTTGACGGTCGAACCGCTCTGATCGGTTCAGCGCGGGGAGGACACAAGGAGGTG
>JAZDHD010000335.1:0-10369 GCA_043806215.1 Pseudomonadota bacterium
CATCCCGCGTCCCGCGGGATAGGGGCGCACCTGCGTGTGCGCCCAAATGCGGGCGGACACATAGGTCCGCCCCTACCGTAGCCCGGGCCTCCGTGCCCGGAACGCTCTGGTTCCAGTTCTCAGACTCGGTAACAGGAGCAGTATTCAAGGAGCGACACTAAGTGACTGTCCGGAAATAAGCAGTGCACATGGGTGGGCCTTCAGCCTCGTAGGGGCACAGCGTGCTGTGCCCGCAGAAAGAGAAGGTTCCGCGAGATTGAATCGATTATTCTGAGACGAACCCTAAAGAACGGTCATTTCGCCGGGGGCTTCGCGGGCACGCACGGATATGACTGCCTGGTTAAGAGAAGCACCGGCGACGGCAGGTCCTGCATACGGGGAATCCGGAGAATGCTCAAGAAACCCGATCCCTTTCTTCCTTCCTGAGTTCCCGGCGGAGATATTTTCCGACCTTTGATTTGGGGAGCATGTCCCGGAATTCTATGTAATCCGGGACCTTGTACGATGTTAATTGGGATTTGCACCAGCTGATGATTTCCGACCCCGTCACGCCCCGGGCATCTTCTTTCAGCACCACGAATGCCTTAATACGCTCGCCCACACGGGGATCGGGGACCCCCACCACGCATGCCGCGATGGCCGCGGGATGGTCCTTGATGGTCGATTCTATTTCTGAAGCGGATATGCGGTAGCCCTTATGCTTGATCATGTCCGCGGTACGATCCACAAAGTATACGAGCCCTTTTTCGTCCACCCGTACCAGATCGCCTGTCCGGTAGAAGCTTTGTCCTTCGATGTCAACGAAGCACTCGGCGGTCTCTTCCTCTTTGTTCCAATATTCCGTGATCATTGGCTCCGACGTTACAATGACCTCACCCACGGTGTCGATAGGGAGTTCCTCCAGGGTTTCGGGATCGACCACCTTGACGGTCTTCCCGGGCATAATAGTGCCGACCGTGTCTTCCGGGGGATCGCCGGTAACCGGCACCATAGTGACTCCGCCGCATGTTTCGGTGGCACCGTAACCCTGGTAGATGCGGACTCCGTAGTGGTGTTTCCACCGCCGGAGCACTTCCATGGGTAGAACATCACCGCCGGTGAAGCAGTATATCAGTGATGAAAGATCGTAGAAGTCGCGACGGTCGTGCTCAAGGATCATACGGTAGAGAGTAGGGACCCCGAACAGGGTCTTGGCCTTGTAACGTTGGACATAGAGCATCAGCGCGTCGAGGTTGACTCTCGGCATGATGATGACCGTGGCTCCGGCCAGGCATATTGGCCCCAAACCGAACAACTGGCCCAATACGTGAAAAAGCGGAGCACCCTGGACGATGACGTTCTCCGAGAGAGGAATGAGTGCTTCCGAGACTTTCAGTTGCGCATGGAAGGATTCAAGATACACACGATGGTTTATGGGAACTCCCTTGGGAAATTTCGTGGTGCCTCCGGTATAGAGGATCTCGAGGATCTCTTGCTCCGGCGCACTTTCGAGATCTTCGGCACGGTCACTTGCCCGGAGAAGATCTTGAAACGGAATCACCCCTTCAGTCTCGACCTTTCCGGTGGGGATTCGGTCAAACCCGTGTCCCACAAGCCTTTTCCACCAGGGAAGCATGTCGCCCAAATTGGTGACCATGACGGTGTCAAGAACACCCATGTCACGAAGTTTCTTCGCGTATCCGAAATTCGTGTCTGCCGCCAGAATTCCCACGGCCCCGGAGTCTCTTGCTATGTATTCAAGATCGTGGATCGTATATATGGGACTCACCGGTACCACCACCGCTCTCAGTCTTTGGAGCGCCAGCCAGGTGACCAGCCACTGCGGACAATTCGGGGTGTAGAGTATGAATGCCTGCCCCTTCCCAATGCCCAGACCGCTCAGTGCGTGGGAAACTCTTATCGCAGCCTTGTGCAAATCCTGGTACGAGTACCGCTCGCCAAGATAGATCAGCGCCGTCTTCTTGCCGAATTTCCGTACGGTTTCCTCAAAGGCCGCGTAAACAGTACCATTAGTCATCATAGTCGACTCCGAAATAGGCGCTCCGAACGTCGGGGTTGTCGAAGAGTTGGCCGCTCTCGCCCTCGAACGTGAGCATGCCGTTTTCGACTATATAGCCGCGGTGGATTATGGGGATAAGGGGTCGGGCAAACTGCTCGGCAACCACGATCGTAATGCCGGTATCTTTGTTGATCGTCTGGATTGCCTCGACCAGAGCCAGCTGAACCATGGGGCTGAGTCCCAAGAGAGGTTCGTCCAGCAAGAGCAACTTCGGCCCCGGCATGAGCGAAATCCCCAGGGCCAACATCTGCTGTTCGCCGCCGCTGAGCAAACCGGCCTTGCTTGTTCGACGTTCCTTGAGCCTTGGGAAAAGGCCATAGATGAAATCCACCAGATCGTTCATTTCCTTGCGGGTGCGGAGGTACGCAGCGATTCTGAGATTCTCCTCCACACTGGACTCCCGAAAGACCGGATGCCGTTCCCGGCACAACACCAGGCCCATCCTGACCCGCTCGTCCGGCCACATCAGCGTTATGTCTTGTCCGAGAAAGGTTATTCCGCCGAAAATGGTAATACGTGTGCCGTCTCTACGGTCTTCCTGCAGTTTGGTATCCAGAATCAGTCCGGCCATGGTATTCATCAACGTGCTCTTGCCGGCGCTGTTCGGGCCGATTACGCCCACGATTTCGCCGGCCTGCACATTGATCGACAACTCATTGACCGCGATTGCGTTCTCGAAGTACACCGTTAATTGATCTACCTGAATCATTTTTTCAGCTCGATCCCCAGATAGGCTTTTTGGACTTGCTCATCCTTCATGATTGCCTTGCCGGAGCCTTCGGCGATTACGGCTCCCTGGTCCATTACCAGGACACGGTCCGCAATACGGAAAAGTTCCTTCAGCCGATGTTCGATCATGATGATTGTCTTTCCGGCAGCGGAAAACTTCTTTATCAACGGGGTGATGCTCGCGACTTCGGCAAGGCTCAACCCGGAATAGAGTTCGTCGAAAATGATGAGATCGCTGTCAAGGGCGATAACGCGTCCGATTTCGAGCCGTTTCAGGTACCCGTGAGGCAGCACGCTTGCAGGCTGAAAGGGCACACTGGAATCCCGCTCGAAACCGATCTCTTCGAGGATGTCAAGCGCGGACGAGTCCTTGTCTCCGTAATGCCCGCCCATCTTCTTGACTTTGGGCGACGACAACGGGATCACCAGATTCTTGAACGCCGGCAAACGGTAGAACGGCTTGACGATTTGAAAGGTGCGGCCGATCCCCAAGTTGGCGATTCTCGACGGCCGCCACCCGGTTATGTCCTTGCCGCGGAACCGTATCATGCCCGAACCGGGCTTGATGAACCCCGTGATCAAGTTGGCCAGCGTGGTCTTGCCACAGCCGTTCGGGCCGATGATGCCCAACAGAGAGCCTTGATCCAAAGAAAAACTCACATTATTGACCGCGGTGATTCCACCGAAATGTTTGGTCACTCCATCAACCTGCAACAGGGACATACTTCGCTCCGGCTTACACCCATCGTTCGGTCTGTTCGTACTTGCGTTTCAAGTACGGGAATATGCCTTCGGGAACCGCTGCGATGAAGAATACGAGCACCGCCGAGTAGATGACGATTCTGAAGGTGCCGAGACTTCGCAACGCTTCCGACAGCGGGCCGAGAATTAGGGCACCGAGCACCGGTCCGGCCAACGTACCAACTCCGCCGACGACGGACGCGGCTATGGGGAATATGGACAAATCGAGCGCGAATGCGGACATGCCCACACTCATGTGGTAATGAGTCATAAAGGCTCCGCAGAAGGCACAGAGAGAACTCCCGATGAATATGGCCTGCACCTTGAACCAGAGGGTGTTGAGTCCGGAAGCCTCGACCGCCCGGTCATTGTCCTTCAGCGCGATGAAGATCATGCCGTAGTCGCCCACAACAAGCCTTCTCAACCCGAAGAGAACCACCCACATCACAATCATGCTTAGCGCTGCGCTCCAAACAAGACCGGGGAATGGATCGAGCGCGCTCATACCCTCGGTTCCCCCGAGGATTTTCGTTGCCTCGATGATGCGCATCAGCATCAACGGAACAATGAGCGTCACCATGGAGAAGTACATTCCCCTCAGTCTGAGCGCCGGGAAGATGAGAATGGTCGAAACGGCTCCTCCCAGGAGCGTTCCCAAGGGGAGAGTCACGTACATGGGAAGTCCCAGGTGATTGTTCAGTCCGCCGGCCGCGTATGCGCCCATGGCAAAGAAAAAGGCCTGCCCCAGCGAGACGAGGCCGCACGAGGCCATGAAGTCCCAACTGACCGCCATGATGGCCATGATGAATGTGATCACCATGACCTTCTTCCAGTAATACGGCAGGACGAGCACCAGGAGCAATGCTCCTATGACCGGAAGTGCCCTGGGGAGAAGGAGATACGAGATCTCCCGCAGGGACGATACGCAGTAGATGTCGTCCGTGCAGGCCTTGATCCCTCGGTCGATCCTCTCTTTTCGTCTCCTGTCAGCGCTCATATTCGTTCTTCCAACTCTTTGTGTCTTCCGAACAGACCCGACGGCCTGATGAGGAGAATTAAGAGCATACACACGAGGGGTACCACCATTGTCAACGACGACGAGATGTACATCGCGGTGAGCACCTCCGCATATCCGATAATAAACGCGGCCGCGAAGACGCCCGTCGTACTTTCGAGGCCTCCGATGATGCAAACGGCCAACGCCTTGAGCAGAATGTCATAGCCTGAATCCACTGAAATGGTGCCGAGCGGCAAAATCAGGATGGCTGCAAGAGAACAGACCATTGACCCGACGGACAGGCTCAGCATGGAGATCCGGTCGCGGTTTATGCCGACCATGTATGCGGTGTGATCATCCTGAGCGACTCCCCGGAAGGCCAACCCGAGTCTCGTGTGGTGTACGAAGAAGTGGAGCAACGCCATGAGGACGACGCCGGCGCCTATTATGATCAAACGCTGGTATCCGACGAATGTTCCGAACACTTCAACCGAGCCCCGGATGAACGGAGGCAGGCGGTACTGGAAGCCCATGACTCCCAGGCTCCTCATCAGTTCCAGGATCACAAGCCCGACGGCAAAGGTGGAGATTACTTCCGACAGCTCCAGTCCGCGCAGCCGGACAAGCAGCAGCCGGTACATGACCGCACCCACTGCGCCGAGAAACAACACGGCCAGGACCGCGGACAGGACATACGGGAGGCCCAATTGGGTGAGCAGGATCCAGGTGGTGAGTCCGCCGAGCACGTAAAACGCTCCGTGGGCGAAGTTGGGGACTCCGCTGATACCGAATGTTATGCTGAAACCCAAGGCAATGAGTGCAAGGGTCAAAGAATTGATGAATCCGTAAAGCAGCATAGATTCACCTCATGCAGGTGATAAACGTATTCTCCGAAACGATGGAGTGTCGGGCTAAGTGCTCCATGGCGTAAATAGGGCGACGTACTCGTGTACGGCCGGGGTCCATGGCCTGCGCCGGGGAGCCGAATGTGCGACCGAATTTACGCCACGGAACGCTAAGGGTCTGTCCCAAAATAGGCCTATCACCCCTCGGGCTTCTCGGGCGAATGGTATAGCCACGGGGGGCCGGCAATCGGGGACATGATCCGATTTTGCGAGTGGCGCCCTGCGACCTCGCAAAACTCGGAATCGTGTCCCCGGATTGCTCGCACGGAAAAACGGAATCAACTTGCAAGGTTTGTTTGAGGACAGTCCCTAAATCATGCCCTCTATTTCATCCACTCGGGCTTCACGATGGGAGCTTCAGCCACCGAGGGCGGAAATACCGGGACACGTTTTTCATTCTGCCATTGGTAGATGACCAGGATGGCGGTTTCTTTGGGATCCTCGCCAAAGACAATCTCGTGGCCCTTAAACCGGATACGCCCGATGGAGCCGGTATAGTCGGTTGCTTCGAGGGCTTTGACCAGTTTTTCGGGGTCGAGACTGTCCGCCCGTTCGATTGCCTTTGCCAGTACAAACACCGAGTCATAGGCTTCCGAAGGCATGTGCCCCGCCTGGAGCGCCTCGCCCCAGCGCTTCTCATATGCTTGGTAGAACTTGGCGGCCGGGGGGTATTTCTCCAGAGGGATGTTTCCGGCCTGAAACACTATGTTGACAACCCCGTCCACCGTGTCGCCAAAAGTCTTGGCCGCCTTGGAACCCATGAGGGGAGAAATGAACCCCACCGGTAAGGCCGGAACTTGCATGTCCTTCCACTGTATGGCCAGAGTACCGCTGGTGTCCATGTCAAAGATCGGCAGCAAGACCTGAACGCCGGCTTTACGGGCCTTCATGAGGGAGGTGCTGAAGTCGCCGGCCCCCGTGGGATAGGTATCGTGTCCTGCAACCGTCCAGCCGCTCTTCTCGAGCAACTGGGCCATTCCCTTGCCGATGGCGTTGGCCCAGAGAACATCCTGATTGATGATGTAGACCTTGTCGAAACCTTGATCCGTCTTGAGTTTCGCCATGGTTTTCAAGAGATATCCGACGACGTACTTCGCGTTGAGCATCCGGAAACAGTACTTGTACTTCTCCGGATCGCTCTCGTACTTCTCGATAAACTTGGGCGTCATGGCCACATTGATGCTTGTTATCTTATACTTGGCGTACAGATCCATCGCTGCCAGCAGTACTTCGGACCGGAACGGCCCCAGCACCACGGCATCCGGTTTCTTCTCGAGGAAGAGCTTCTCGATGGCCATGAGCGCATCGGAAATGGGGACCCCGGGTTCCCCTCCGCGGGTATCAATCGATTCCACCTTGAACGGTCTCTTCGTTCCCCCTAAGGAAACACCGCCTGCGGCATTGATTTCCTCCGTCGCCATAATAATGGCCTTCAATCCTTCCGACGCTTCGAGCATCTTGAGGGAGCTCGGCACCCCGATGACTATGGGCTTGGCCTCCCCCGACCACCCCGCGAGCGGAGCGATGAAACAAGTTGCGCAAACGATTGCCACGGCAAGGAGCAAACTGGGCTGCCTCATTTCCTGATCTCCTTTGTTGTAGAGTTGTCCGACAACGCTAATCGCGAAAATATATTGCGAGGAACTCCAACGGCTCTTCGGCCACAACGGAATGCCATTCCCGGCCGTCGAAGTAGATAAGATCGCCTTCGCTCAGATGATGATCCTGTCCGGCATATCTGAAGATGCACTTTCCCCTGATAATGTATGCCAGTTCAAACCCCTCGGTCTTATGCCTGCCTACGAATTCCCCAATCTGCGCCTTGCCCAAACTAATGGAGATCTGCTCGCTTATGAGCCCCTGGGGAACCAGCAAACGCAGCGTCATCTTCTCCGACGTTACGGTAGGTTGCGTATCGGCGCGGATCAGCGTAAGATGCGACCGCTTATCTTCAAATAGACTTACTATGGAATGTCCGAGATGATGCGCGATCTCGGAAAGCAATACCACGGACGCGGCGACCTTTCCGGTCTCGACGCGGTAGACGGTGGTGTAATTGACCCCCACCAGGTCGGCAAGCTCCTGCATGGTGAGTCCGCGGCTTTTGCGCAGTTCACGGATCTTGCGTCCGAGATTGTGCTGGATGGACTGAGGCATTCCCTCTGTTTATTGCAAATACGCCACATTGTCAATAAAAAAATGGCCTATGTGCATTGTCGAGTAGCCTATTCCTCACTTAGCCGGCTGGTTGGAAAGGTGGGATTGCCCGGCAAGAACCTCTTGCCGCAATTATAAGGTACGTGCTTCGTCCTGACTGCGTCGAAACTCACCCGGCGAGCATCCGGCTTCGCGTTTGAAAAACTTAACAAAATTGGTCGGCTCATCAAAGCCGAGACAGTCACCAATCAAGGCAACCGGCAAGGTCGTATAGGTTGGTAATCGTTTCGCTTCCAGGTTGATCCGCGATGCAATAACTTCCTTGGCCTTAACCTCTGCCGCCTCCATGGCCGCGCGCTTCAAGCTCTTTCCCGAGCACCCCGGCAGGTCGGCGTAATCGGCCGCCTGGTGCAACTTGGCAAAGTTCTTTTCCACGAGCTTCTGAAAACTCTTAAAGAGCTGCAGACCCAAAAGGGTTGCCCGCCGGGCTTCATACTGTCCACGGACAACGTTGACGCGCGACAGGAGTGTATACAGCTGGTGGCGCAACAAAGCATGCACCTCTGCCGGCGGTGAGCCGGTCAGCTTTTCGAGAAAAACTCCCTCGGTCCCCCCACGTTGGTGAATGCCGAATTGAAATTCCGATACAACGCATGGTAGTTGCTTATCCGGTGCCACTTCTTCAAGTATCCCGGAGGAAGATCTTCACGTTCCTCCAGCTTGTCCCAACCTCCGGGCACGGGGTACGCGTAATACGGAAGATCTTTGGGGATGCCCCTGACAAAGACCACTTGAGGTGTCACCCACTCCCGTAATGCCATGTACACCCTGTGCATGCCGTCATTGATTATGAGATGCACCGAGCCGTCCCGCTCGATGGATTCTTCAACGACGGGCGGCAACAGATCCACCGGCTCGTTGAAATCTTCCAAGGTAAGTCTTACAAATCCGTGCAACTGGAAAAGGTCGATGCCGTGTTCTTCCAGCGCCCACTTGATCTCCCTGACCTTCTTCAGCTCCTGACGGAGAATGTAATTCTGGGGAGGGGACATGCTCAGCGGCGAGATCTTTTCCACGGAAATGAATGCATCATGGTAAATCTTGACCTCCGGAGCCTTGAGCATCGTGACGTTCCGAAGTCTCTTGATCAGTTCATCTATTGGAAATCTTTCAACCTTTCGTATTTTCACCCAATTCCTCCTGAAGAAATCGAAACGTGGAGTGCCCGCTTCGGAAGATGACGGGCAGGGACGCCCGTCCCACGATGTGGGGTGGGCTTCTTCGTAGTCTTCCGTCGCTCATAGGCACTAACATAAGCGTCTTGGAAACTCCGGCCGCTCTCTCCCCGGCACTGAAGTACCGGGCTTCTTTCACCCGCCCCTCCGGGGCTCGGGAGTATAAACGTCCCGGAGGGACTGCATGAGAGGGTCTTTCAAGGCCGGGATGGAGGGTGTGACCGGGATCGGTTCGCTTTGTGTCTTTGTATCCATCCCTCAATCAATTGTCCTCGACGACATGATCTCCCCGCTTAATCTCCGCCAAGGGCTCAGGATCGAGGATCTGTAAATCATCCGGATCCGTGGCCGTGAGTCTCCTCGCTGAAGATCCCTGCAACATCTCCAACACGAAGTCGAGCGCTTGTTGAGAGATCGTTATCTGTTTGAATACCTGAATGCCCTCGTGAGACTCCATGATTCCTCTCCAGTAGAGATCGAATTCCTTATTTCTGGAATCGTAGGCCTCCTCGAAATAGATTTCTCTGATACCGGCCTGTATCAGTTGTTTGAAACACCAGTTGCATGGTTCCAGCGTACTGTACAGTGCCGCTCCATCGAGTGCTATGCCGAACCGTGCAGCTTGATCGATGGCATTGACTTCCGCGTGGCTGGAAATGCAGTAATTGTACTTTTCTCCATCGTGAGCGCCTATCAAGCGACGAAGGCAGTAATCGGGACCTTTGTCGGTGCAGTGAGGAGCACCGTGAACCGCTCCGTTGTACCCGGTGGCCAGTATGCGGTTGTTCTTGGTAATTACTGCTCCTATCTTCCTTGAATTACAAGTAGATCGCACACTGACCAGTTTCGCCGCCAACATGAAATACTCGTGCCAGGTTGGTCGATCCATATCAGATTCCTTTTCGATCGATGAAAAGTCCGTCCACTCCGTCGCTGCCGCCAAGAGCAACAACCGGGAAAACGTTCAGTCTCTCGGGGGAGATTGCATGCCGGCACCTCGCTTTGGCAGCGCCGGGATGCTGCCGGGCCTTCACACGAACACGACTTCGCATTTACGCCGTGGAGCACCAAGTGCTCGATGGCATAAATGCGGTCGCGGATTCCCAGCATTAGCGAGGCCGAGACCAGCACAGAGGCTCACCCGTCGTCCCGGCGAAGGCCGGGATCCAGTCTTCTTTTTCTGGACCCCGGTCTTCGCCGGGGCGACGGGCAGGGACGCCGGTCCCATCCCGCGTCCCGCGGGATAGGGGCGCACCGGCGTGTGCGCCCAACTGCGGGCGGACACAGAGCTCCGCCCCTACCGTACCCCGGGCCTCCGTGCCCGGAACGCTCTGGTTCCAGTTCTCAGACTCGGTAACAGGAGCAGAATGTGCGACCGTATTTACGCCATAAAACTTAGTGCCCTATGGCAGAAGTACGGTCGCACATTCTTGACCTCTTGAGATTGCCACGCCCTCCCAAAGCCTCGGGCTCGCAATGACAAATTGCGGGATGTCATTGCGAGGAGCGCAGCGACGAAGCAATCTCGGCGCGAAAAATTCGTGAC
>JAZDHD010000336.1:0-11974 GCA_043806215.1 Pseudomonadota bacterium
CATTGAGCGTATTGATCTCTTTCATGGCAATCTGCATTTTCAGGGCGCATGCCACCGCCAACTCGGGATGGTTCTCCAGAGGCTCCGGCGCTCCGAAGAAAGCCAGTATGCCGTCACCGATGATTTCATCCACAATGCCGCCGTGCTCGAGGATGATCTCCACCATCTTGCCTAGGTACCGGATATCCGGGGACATACACTTGGGGTTTGATTGACAGTCATGAGATTCTCATGCAGCATGACCCAATAGCTCGTCTATCGCGCATAGTGGTTCCCGGTTATCCGCATCACGTCACGCAGCGTGGTGTTCGGTCTATGAACGTGTTTCATGAAGAATCGTGTTTGGAATACGTGGACATAATAGTGATTTTCTGGAGGCGGCTGCTCCGCAATGCGGATTGCACCATGGCTCGTCTGTTGCGCATCGTCAGATGATGCCGGTGTAACCGATCGAACGCTCCCGGAACTCGTCACCGATTGGGAGAGGTTCCTGCAGGCAGCGGAAAGCGGTCCCATGAGGAAACTTCGACAGGCAACGCGGACGGGGCGACCGGCACCAGCGGGCGATGGATCCTTTGTAACGACCGTTAAGAGGTTGACGGGCCGGGACCTGAGCAAGGGAGACCCCGGGCAGTACCGAAAGCGTCCAGTGTGAAAATCAGTTTTGTGTTTCCGGAATTCAAAGCTCCTCCGAATCTCGTGCAATTTCAGCCTTTCCGGTTTGGCGTCAAGATCACCAGTCCCTGAGAAAACATGAGAAGACTGAGCGTGAGCACCCATCTTTCCAGCCTGAGACGAAAGAATACCGAGTAAGCGATCCCGCATTCCCTCTCCATTTGAACGATCCGTTCATCTCCCGATTGAACGAATCGTTCAGTTCACGAAACCGCAATGAGCAGAGAAGAACCTGATTCCAACGATATCCCGACGTTACCTCCCGGGATCACGGCATATGTCCTGGCACGATTCTTGAACCTTGCCTGAACGGCGGCTGAATCATTCTTCACAGCCCCCGGCTGCACGGACGGGTCTCCGCCCCAACGTGGGACCGGCTCCCGTTGTTGCCGAAGGCCTTGTCGATCGTTACCGGCTTTCGCCCAACATGGGGCTGAGTTTGGAGGAGGAACCGCCGCTTCCCGGCAAACTCCGGAATAAGCGCAGACAACCCTGAGACGGTGCGCCCCCCTCGTCGGGCGGGAACATGGAACTAACACTGCGTAGTTCCGCTTGCGGCGGGGTGTGCCTGAGGCCCGCAGGACGCGACAACCGCAGCTGAGGGAGATTCTCCGCAAGCAGCGGTGAAGCAATGGATCCAGTGCCTCGCGCGTCAAAGCGCAGGCAACAGTTCATCAGCATTGGCACAAGGGAGGTACACGATGAGAAAACCAGGTCCGGTTGTGATTGCAGCGTTAGTCACGGGGGTACTGCTACTCGGCCTTACGGCCCCGGGGGTCGCGCCGGCCGAGCCGGAAAAGCTTAGGGCGGTGGCATTTCTACCCGAGAACAACGACCTCGTAACCGGTTTCAAAATGTTCATCGATATGGTCAACAAGAAATTCAAGGACAGTGTAAAGATTGAGCTTCTTGGCGGACCCGAGGTCACTCCCCCCTTTCAGCTTCATGAAGCCGTCAAGAACGGAACCATAGATATGTGTCTGACCTCGTGCGGGTACTATCCCTCTCTCGTATGGGAGGCACAGTCGGCGATGTTTTCCAACAAAGACTATAAGGATGTCGCCGCTACCGAATATCACGATATTATGACCAAGCTCCACGAAAAGGCGGGCCTTGTTTGGCTGGGGCAGGGCACATTCGAGATGTATTTCTATTTCTACGCCAACCCTGAAATCAAGAGCGTACAGGATCTCAAGGCCAAGAAGATTCGGATATTTCCCCCTGTGATACCGTTGGTCAAGGCGCTCGGGGCGGTCCCCGTCACCTTGCCCATGGGAGACATCTACACGGCCATGGAAAGAGGCACGGTCGACGGCTTTGTCATGGTTCCCATCGGGTTCGTCAAGGATTTCAGCTGGAACGAAGTGACGAAACAGGTGTTGGATTACCCCGTTTACCAGGCGACCGCGGTCATTCTGGCAAACAAGAACAAGTGGGACAAACTCCCCGAGGACGTCCGCAAAGCCATTATCGCGTTCAAGAGAGAAACGGTCGATCCCGCAATCGCCGAGTATTACAAGAAACTCAATGCCGAAAGCTGGGACGCTCTCATGAAGAGCGGTGTAAAGCCCGTGAAATTTCCGGGTTCGGAGGGTGCCGATTTTCAGGCAAAAGCCTACGAAGAAGCTTGGAGCAACATCTCGAAGAAATCTCCGGAGCTGGGCCCCAAATTGAAGCAGATGCTTGTCAAGTAGCGTTGTCCATCGGGAAAGGCGGGGGCGTGGTACTGAGCGGGATTATGTCCCGGCTTCGAGAAACAATACAGGGGAGTGATGGTGAAAACGCTTCAGTGGACAATGGCGAAAGCGTCGGCTGCTTTTGATTTCATCCTGGGCGCACTGGTCTATTTGGGTGCCGGCATCCTCGCATTCCTCACCCTGGCCGTCTGCTGGGACGTCGTGTCGAGAGCAACGCCGGCCGGCCCCCTTACCTGGGTTCTTGAATTCACTCAGTACGGCCTCCTCTACATGACCTTTCTTTGTACTGCATGGGTCCTCAAGAAGGAAGGGCACGTCACAACCGACCTGCTCATCTGCAGATTGAAAGAAAAGACACGGGAACTGCTGATTACGGCGACTTCGATTATCGGCGGATTGGTCTGTCTCACCCTGACATGGTACGGGGCCGTTGTGAGCCTTGAAAAACTCCGGATCGGCAGCTATCAACCCACACCTTTGGAAACTCCGGATTTCCCCGTCTTTATGATCATTCCGATCGGCAGTTTTCTCCTTTTCGTCCAATTCATGAGAAGGGCCTGGGCGCACCGTACCAGATGGAAGGAGCTTTAAAGGGCAAATCGTGAATAACGGATCGCAAGATCAATGACCCTCTTGGCCTTGGAGGTACTGTTCATGGATTGGTGGCTGGTTCTACTCATCATATTCGGGGGCCTAGTCGTCCTCATGATGACCGGGCTTCCCGTTGCCTTTTCGTTCATGCTGATCAATCTTCTTGGGGTGTATATCTTGTGGGGCGGCCATTCCGGCCTACAGCAGCTGATCCTGAGTATCTTTGAGTCCGTCACGTTTTTTGCCCTGCTCCCCGTTCCTCTTTTCATCCTCATGGGCGACCTGCTTTTCCAATCGGGCATGGGAAGCAGGATGCTTGACGCCCTGGATAAGGCCCTGGGCAGACTTCCCGGCCGGTTAAGTCTGGTCGCTATTTCCGGGGGCCTGTTGGTAGCGGTCTTGTGCGGCAATACCTGGGCGTCGACAGCCATGCTGGGGGCCATGCTCGTGCCGGAAATGAAGAAGCGGGGATACAAGAACCCCATGGCGCTCGGGCCTATTATGGGCGGCGGAGCATTGGCCATCATTATCCCTCCCAGCGGGATGGCGGTGGTCCTGGCGACTCTGGCCGGTATTTCCGTCGGCGAACTCCTCATCGCCGGCCTTATTCCCGGGCTCGTCATGGCGGGATTTTTCGCGGCCTACATCATCGGACGCTGCATTCTGCAACCGGACATGGCGCCGGCATATTCAGTCGAGCATCTCCACGTGCACGCACGGTTCATGCCCCTGCTGAAACACGTCGCCCCCCTGGGCGTCATTGTGTTTTCAGTCATCGGATTGATGTTGCTCGGCTTTGCAACACCGTCGGAGGCCGCCGCCTTTGGGGTCCTCGCCACATTCGCTCTCGCCTTTCTCTACCGAAGCCTGAGTTGGCAAATCGTCAAGAAGTCCTTTGCGAGCACCATGTCTACGACGACCATGATTTTCATGATTTTTTGCGGTTCAACCGCCTTCAGCCAGATACTGTCATTTTCGGGGGCTTCAAAGGGGATGGTGAACTTTGCAGTTGCCTTGCCGGTTCCACCCCTGGTACTCCTCATTTGCATAATGCTTGTGGTCATGATCCTCGGCATGTTCATGGACCAGCTCAGCATACTCATGATTACGCTGCCCGTCTTCATGCCCGTGTGTGCGGCCCTGCACTGGGATACGCTCTGGTTCGGGCTCATGCTGCTGATCAATATGTCGATAGCCAACCTGTCGCCGCCGTTCGGAATCGAGCTCTTCGTCATGAAAGCGGTGTCGCCGCCCGACACCACCATGGCCGACATCTATCGGGCTTCCGTACCGTTTATCATTATTGAAGCGCTGGTGATTCTCCTGGTGATGTTTGTTCCACCCATCGCAACGTGGCTGCCTCGGACCATGTAGACTACCGGGCAATGGGGGGACATGATCCGATTTTGCGAACGGCGCCGTGCGACCCCGCAAAACTCGGAATCGTGTCCCCTGATTGCTGCTTGCAAGGTTTGTCTTGGGACAGACACCAAGTGACTGTCCCCAAATAAGCATCGCATATGAGCGGGCGTGACGCTCCGTAGGGGCACGGCGTGCCGTGCCCGCAGAGCGAGACGGTTCCGCGAGATTGAACCGTTTATTCCAAGACAAACCCTAAGTGCTCGGTTTCCCAAATACGGCCGCACATTTTCCTCTCGCCGGCACCTCGGGTGCCGGCAATGACAAGATCCGGGCACGGAGGCCCGGGCTACGGCCTTTGTAGGGGCGGACCTATGTGTCCGCCCTGGGCGCACACGCAGGTGCGCCCCTACACGGTGGGACCGGCCTCCGTGCCCGTCATCTTCAAGGGCGGGCCTCCGTGCCCGCCGTCTCCCCGGCGCAGGCCGGGATCCAGGAAGAAGAGACTGGTTCCGGGCCTACGCCGGGAAGACGGTGCCTTCGGTAGCGTCCCGGCGTCTCTGCCGGGCGCGAAAAGAGTACCGGCAAGGAGGCCGGCGCTACCAAAGCGGGGACAGCCGGCGATTTGCTGCCGAAGGCGGGAACGTGCCGGGGATTTTCAGCGCAGAGTTAAGGAAGATCCAAGACAGTTTCCTTTGCGAGTCGTCCGGGCCCCGGGTTCGGGAATCCTCTATGCCCCTCGTGTGAAGCCGCCGACATGGTAGGCACCAATTCTGCGAGAACGTCCGCACGAGTAAGGCAGATCCTCATCGTTCGGAAGCTCCCATCCGTGCCATATCCTCGATTCACACAACCTCTCTCTCTTTCTCGGCCAAGGGTTCACGGCGGGAATCCGACCCGCCTTCTTTCCGGAGTTTCCGTCCACCGAGGGGCAATGCCCGACGGGCCGCGTGCACCAGTTTTTCCTTGTAGCCCGACATCCTGCATTTCGGGCATAAGGCCCCGTACTCGGGCGGGGAGCCGGCGAATATCTTCGCGATCTGGGGCTCCGGCGCATAGAACCGATTACAGCGTTCACACACGCGAAGTGCTGTTTGTCCTATTTCCTGCGGAGAAGCCGGCCGCGCAACGGCTGTCACAGCGAGAACGTGCCCCAGTTGCGCAGCGTCTTCCGGACAGGCGTCGACACACGATCCGCAGGCAATGCACTGCAGGTTTCGATAGTCGAAGACCCGGAAACCGCCTTCGTCCTTGTACTGAAGGGCCCTGGTAGGACAGGCCGGCGCGCACGCGCCGCATCCGATACACCGGTCTTTTCTCAGGCCGACCTTCCAGAAGAGTACGGCAATCATGATAAGCATGACTTCGCCGCCGAACACGTGAAGGGTCTCCATGTGTTCACCGAAGAACCATACGTTTGCCGCGGTTCCGTGGGTCTGCATATATCCCGTCAGAAAAGGGAGTCCCGTTATGAAAAGAAGAAGATAATCGGAAAAGGAGGAAACGGATCGAAGGTACGGATCGACGATCCTTCGCACGAGAAAGTAAAGGACCAGCACAAGGACCCCAATGGACATGACGTCCGCCACTGGATCGGGCATCGGAGTCCAACTCAGTCCCAGTGCGGACATCTCCCACAACGCAATGTGGCCGCCGTACCATACGGGAACGGCCGCAAGGCTGATATGAAACAGGGCCCTGATCGAGAAATAGAGAGGCCTGCTGCGGGCAAGCGAATGGAGAGGCACCAACGTTCTTGGGAAGATCGACGGAAGGGACCTGTCCGCGGCTTCCTTGCCGCGGCGGGCTGTGATGACCGCGTAGAGAGACAGAGCGAGTCGCACCGTCACACCTGCCGAAAAGAACACCAGGGAAAAAAGAAGGAAGGGGCCCTCAACAAAGGAATAGAAATTCATCGACGTTTTCCTCTCGCTTTATGTCCCAAATGTGGTGTCGGTTTACGGCGCGATAGCCGCCGCTTTTCCGGCGGCATGGTGAATCATATCATGTCCGGGTTTGCCTGTCTTACGGGAGCAGCCTCCCTATCGGTGATCAAGAACCGTGCCGGCAATCGGGTTCTTCTTCAGATATTCGCGGAATCATTCACGCACCTCCCTGGGGAAAGCGTCGAACGTCACGGCAATGCGGGCGTGTAAGAGGCTCCATCGGCACTCTTGCAGCCGGCGACACACCGGTCGTCGGGCCGTTGGGGAGCCCGCCGCGAGGGTTATCACACTGCCCGGGCCGGCGGTCCTGAGTGGCGACTCCCATCCTGTTTGAACGATCCGTTCATCCCCGCATTGAACGAATCGTTCAGTCCGCATACACACCGCTTCAAGAACCGATCAAGGTTGCTAAGATATCAGGCCGTTACCCGGCCGTGACTTGTGGTTCCCAGTGGCATGGTTCTTGAATCATTGTGCCCCGAGCAGCATTGCATCGTTCTTCATGAACCCGGGCTGCATAAACCCCCATGATTCGGGACTGAATCCGCCGATGCACGTATGAAACGGACAAAAACACGTTAGGGAGAATGGCTATGGGCAATGGCAAATGGCATGACATGCGGGAATTCCTGGACTTCCTGGAAAGCAAGAAAGATCTGTTGCATATCACGGAGGAAGTGGACCCTGAGTGGGAGATAAACGGCATAACAAGGATCGGCCTACAGGAGATGGGCCCTGCCATACTCTTTCATAACATAAAGGGGGCCGATTATCCGATGGTTGCCAATCTCCTCGGGGCCGACCGACGCTTTCTGTGGGCACTCGGAATCGATGAGTGGAGTCGGTTCAACGAGGAATGGCTCAGACGGATGGCAAAACTCATCCCTCCGACGATCGTTGACTCGGGGCCGTGTCAGGAAGTCGTCATTTCCGGCGGAGACATCGATCTCAACAAAGTGTGCAACACCGTCTGGCACCAGCATGACGGCGGGCCTTTTCCCGGGACGCTGGGGGTCTCCGTGACCAAGGACCCCGAGACGGGTCTGCTGAACGCCGGAATCTACCGGATGGGCACCCTTGGAAACAACCTCCTGGGGTGGGGTGCGCCGGAGTATACCCACGGCAGGCAGCATTACATCAAGTATGAGAGAATGGGGCGGCCAATGCCCATGGCGGTCATTACGGGGTACGACCCCACGGTGTTCACCGTCTCCTGCACCAGGACGCCGCCGGGCGTGGATGAATTTCATTTGGCGGGAGCCCTGAGAGGCGCACCCCTGGAGATGGTCAAGTGCAAGACCGTCGACATCGAGGTCCCTGCCACATGTGAATTCGTCTTCGAGGGGTACATCAAACCCCATTACCGGCACATGGAGGGAGGTTTCGGAGAATATACGGGGTATTATGGGGAAGCGCGAAGCAATCCGGTATTCGAGTTGACGGCAATCACCCATAGGAACAATCCCATCTTTCTTGGCGCCAGGGAACAGTGGTATCCATCGGACAGCGCTGTGGTCGTGGGCAAGGCATCCCAGGCCGAGGCATACAAGACCCTCAAACATCTGGTTCCGGGAATACTGGACCTGAGATGTGATGTGACCTACGAGGCCATCGTCAAGATCGACAAGCTCTTCAAGGGGCACCCGCAGCAGGCCATGGACGCCCTTTGGGGTGCCACCTATGCCCGATATAAGCATGTTATCGTGGTGGACAAGGACATTGACATCTGGGACTACAACAGCGTGCACTGGGCCCTTTCCACCAGAGTCGTGGCGGACCGGGATGTGACCATAAGCCCGAGAAGAGCCGGCCAGTGGCTTGACCCGGCGATTCCGCTCAAGCCCAAGGGGTGGCAGTGCCAGATGGGTATCGACGCGACCATGCCTTGGGAGGAGTACAACTTCTACGGGGAGGAGCCGCCGTTGACGGTTGACGATCCCGAAATCGTGGCGAGGACAAGAGAAAAGTGGGGCGATAAGCTGAAGTGGGACACACCCTTGCCATAGCTCATTATTGGGCTGCCGGGTTATGGTGAAAGGCGCTTTTCCACCGTCCCGCCGTGCTCTCCCTGAAACCGCGTGGGACGGGCGTGGAAAGGGAACCGGCCCGCCGGTACGTGAATCATACGGCGAAGAGCCTTTCACCTCAACGGTTTCCCCATGAGATCGGGACCGATACGGCGGGCACCGAACCGTTGTACCGGTCGGCCGTTCCATCACTCTTTTCGAACCCGCGATTTCCTTGGAGGCGTACATGTACAAGGTACTCATTGTCGATCACGAGAAGTGCTCGGGATGCAAGGTGTGTGAAATCATCTGTTCATTATACAGGGAAGACCAGGTGAACCCGATGAAGGCGAGGCTGCACGTTGTCACCTGGGAGACCGAGGGCACCGACATTCCCATGGTCTGCCAACAGTGCGAAAAGGCCCCGTGCGCGGAAATCTGTCCCGTGAAGGCCATATCTCGAGATCAAAATACCGGGGCCATGGTAATAGACGAAAATTCGTGCATAGGTTGCAGAATGTGCGTTCATGCGTGTCCCTTCGGGGCTCCCTTGGTCCGCCCGGACACCGGAAAGGTAACCAAGTGCGATCTGTGTCACGGCGATCCCAAATGCGTCCAATTCTGCGTCACCGGAGCGTTGCAGTTCCTGCCGGCTTCAAAAGCGGTCCTTCAGAAAAAGAGAACAGCCGCGAAAAAATACGGGGATCTCATGGTCGCGTTGCATGGACCCCACGCAGATGAAGAACGAACGAGATAGACCTTCACGCTCTGACTAAGGAGGCAAGAATGTACGGCTGGGGAGGCACGATATTAAAGGTACGCCTGAGTCCGGGAGAGATAGACAAGATTCCTCTGGACCCAAAGTTCGCAAGGGACTTTCTTGGGGGAAGAGGGTTTAACTCCAAGATAATATACGACGATTTCGACCCGACGGTGACCGATCCGTACGGCCCGGAAAACATTGTGGCCATCAGTCCGGGATCGCTGTGCGGCAATACGTTGAGCGCGAGCAGAGTGTGCGTGTCCGTTGCCAGATCGCCCATCACCGGCCTCTTCGGCGACGGCAATCTGGGGTCGTATTTCGGCGGGGAACTCAAGTGGGCGGGATACGATTCCATCTTCTTTTATGGACACTCGGACCATTTGGTCTATCTCCATATAGAGGACGATTATGTGGCCTTGAAGGACGCGAGACACCTGAAAGGCAAAACAGTTTCGGAGACGGACGCCCTGTTGAAGGAAGAATTGAACGATCCGGATGCCCGGGTGATCGCCATAGGACCCGGGGGAGAAAACCGTGTGGCCGGAGCCATTCCCCTTGAGCTTCACCGTGCGGCCGGCGCTTGCGGTACCGGTGGAGTCCTTGGTTCCAAGAATGTGAAGGCCGTGGTTGTCCGTGGTACGCAGGGATCCAGGATAGCCAACCCTAAGAAGCTGCGCGAGGCCTTTGAGAGGAATCATAAAAAACTGATCAGCGGGCCCCATTATCCGATGTTCTCAAACTACGGTTCCGCGGCTCTCTTGGATTTGTTCGATAAGGGCGGAATGTTGCCCACCTTCAACTGGAAGGATCTGCCCGTAGAAGAAGTGGAGAAGACCTATTCTACTACGCTGAAGGAAAAATACGGCGTAAAAATGGTGGCATGCCTCGGCTGTGCCGTTCACTGCGAGCACTATTACGCGGTTCAGGAGGGTCCCTATGCGACTTCCGGCGCCGGAGCCGAATATGAAGTCACCTGTGGATTCGGCTCCCGTGCCGGCGGGACCAACCTCGAGGCCATTCTGTACATAAACACCCTCATGAACGACATGGGATTGGACATCGTTCAGGTATCCAACTGGATCAATACGGTGAGGCATTGGTGGGAAGACGGACTCATCGACGCCTCCGATACGGACGGTCTGATTCTGCAGTGGGGTGATTACGACCACACCATCGAGGCGATAAAGCGGATAGCCCATAGAGAAGGAGAGTTCGGGGACAAGCTCGCCGACAATATCATGTCCTTTGCCGCTCACATTGCAAAGAAAAAGGGCATTCCGCCGGAAAAACTGACCCGGTACGTCATCCAAATAAAGGGGATGACCCAATCGTCGGGGGACAACCGGCTCATGGGGGTGGGTGCGGCCTTATCTCACGGGACTTCCACACGGGGAAGCGACCACCTGAGAGGAGTGAATACCGACATCTGGCTGCAACAAGAACGGGCTGAAGACATTATCGGAATACCGAAAGAGATGGCCCAGAGGTTCCTCGATCTGGGGTTGTCCGATGGAAACCAATATGAGGGAAAAGAAGAATACGTGGCGTTCATGGAAGACTACTGCGCCATAACGGATTCCCTGGGCATTTGCAAACGTCATACCGCATGGGAGGGCATGGCGGTGGGGCTGGAAGAGATGACCGAATATTTCAATGCCGTTACCGGGCTCAACTACTCCTGGAAAGACATGAGAAAATGCGGGACGCGTATCTACACCGTTGAGAGAGCCATGCAGGCGAGATACGGTGCACGAGCCCGACAGGATTACCCGCCCGACAGGTTCTTCGAGGAACCGGTTCCCAGCGGCCCCCAAAAAGGGGCCGTCCTGGACAGGCAAAAGTACGGGGCTCTTCTGGAGAGTTACTACAAACACAGGAAATGGAGCAGCGAGGGAGTGCCGCCGGAAGCAACTCTGAGGGAACTCGACCTGGCCGACGTAGCCGATGACTTGAAGAAACGCAAAGTCATCTGACACCCGACGGTTCACCCGGAATCAACCGTCGACGACAGAGAGAGGGCGGAGCGGCTTGAGACCGCCCCGCCCTTCGATAAGGCCCTATGCCTTGCAGGCGAGAAATGAACAGGTTAGGAAAAGGTGGCGATAGGGGGAAGCATATGGGGCACAAGGGGGGCGGGGATTCCATCCTCACATTCCTTTCACTTTCGATATGGTTCTGCAAACCCAACGCCGTCCTTCAGGGTGCTCAATTAATGTGCGGCATCCATAAGCCTTCTGAACATCTTGTACGCGGCCGACGAAACCGAGGTGAAACGCACCTCGGCTTCCCACCCTTGGCCGGAATTTTGGACCGAGGTCACCTTGGCATAAATCTCGGCATCCGGCGAGTCATCACTTTCCCGTTTCGGGATCATGCGCACGTCCTCCCATTGGGCGAGCGAGTCGTTCAGGGTCATTCGAGCGGACCTCAACGATAAGTGGGTGATGAACGCATCCTTCCCGGTGTCTTGCATAATTTTCTTCTCGATGCCGAAAACCTCCACTTCGAGGCCGGCTCTCAGGCGGATCATCGTCTCGTCGCGGTCTTCGAGATGTGCCTCAAATCGGCCCGTGATTCCTCTCACATCGTACAAGGTAACCTTGCCGCGCACGCCTTTCATCTCCAACTCCAGGGTGTTCCTGATGTCCAACTTGTCCGACAGGCGCTCATAGGTCACCCGGCTCACCAACAATTGTCCGCCCACCGTGAAGGATTCGGCCCTGCCGGTAAAGTTCACCTGAGATCCCACTGCTCCGTACTTGGCCCGCTTTTCCGATCCGATATTCCCCACGACAACTTCCCCGGTATTCACCGCTATGCCCATCTCGAGCTGCGGCAGGCCGTCTGCTTCATTGAGCGTATTGATCTCTTTCATGGCAATCTGCATTTTCAGGGCGCATGCCACCGCCAACTCGGGATGGTTCTCCAGAGGCTCCG
>JAZDHD010000337.1:0-8597 GCA_043806215.1 Pseudomonadota bacterium
GCCGGGAAGGTTCCGTAACCGTTCGCCGTGGAGACGGCTCCGGTCAAGTTCGAGAGATTGCTTGAGGGCACACATGGTTTTCTACAACAAAGAAGCGGGAAGAGATCGGCACGGGACGGTAATCGCCGCCCTGGGAATAGATCCGAAAAAGTTGACCGACAAGGTCTTGGCGTCTTGGGAAAAGGAGTTTGGCTGCCCGTTCGAAAGAGGGGATCTGCTCATTTGGGTGGAAGCGAGCGAAGAACGGGCCGAAGAGATTTTCGAGAAGTTGCGTAAGCGGAATTCACGACTGTAAAGGTCGTTCCTCTATTGCGGAGTTTCCGCACGGAGGCCCGGGCTACGACGGACTATCATGAAGCCTCAGACCTGTTTCGTGGAACGGTCCCGCGTTCTGCGCTGGATGCCCGTCATCTTCAAGGGCGGGCGCTGCCCGCCCTCTCCCCGGCGCAGGCCCATAGACGCGAACATAAGCGGTCCGGTCACACCGGCCGCTTTGCCCGGCACTGAAGTACCGGTCCACTTTCGGCCGCCCCTGTAGGGACTTGGAAGGCTTAACGTCCCGGAGGGACATATGACAGTAGACCGGTCTTTCAAGGCCGGGTGGAGGTGTTCGTGCTCTAATTTGGCGCCTATGGGGGGGTGCCCCTACAAATCAGATCCGACAGGGCGGGTTTGAAACCCGCCCCCACTGATCCGTCCGCCCCGTCCTTCCGCACTTTCGCGGCTCATTCAGGAAACCGACGGGAATGCCTGTTGCCTACTCAACCGGCGTGAGCAGCCCGCCTGCGACAAGACGCGTTGCGTTTTGCGCAATGAACGCCTGGGGTGAACGTATGGTCATGACGCTCTCACCGACGGGAATGGTAATGATGACGTCCGATCCGTCTTTTTCCACCGCGGCATTCTTGTACGGCCCGTAATCCGCGACCTCTCCGGAGTCGGCCGTTTCGGGCCGCGCCGTTTCCAAGGTTTCTTCCGTCGCGGTCTCAGCTGGTTCGACTACGTCGTTCTTCTTTTCAAACATGGCTTGTCCCTCCTGTGTGCGTGTGAATAGGCAGTGCCTATGGAGACGTGAATGTCGGTGGGGAAACTGTTTGGGGTTAACCGGGCAGTTTCCGGTTGCCGGTTGCCGGTTGCCGGTTGCCGGTTGGACGAACAGGTCCGCCGCGGACTTGACGACAACATTACCTTTTTGGTAAACCCTTGTCAAGACCTGTTTTGCTGTGGTATTATTAGCTTTATTGGTTTAGGCAGATTATTCCTGCGAAAGTAATGCGCAGGGGAGAATTAATCTTTATCTTATTGGTTAATTCACTGGTTTTTCATTCCTATTTTAATTACTGCGGCTTATGCCCTGCTATGCCATAGGTCTGGGGCAAGTTGACCCTTGTGCTCAAGTTTCCCTTCTGATATGTAAGTAGTACCGATTGGCATCGGGGTGGCCGGTGACGATGGGCTTTGATCCCATACGATCCAACGGGTGTTTGCCTGTCGGAGGGTATCGTGTGATGACCCGTCGACCCTCTCCGAGACTCCTCAAAAGGCTTTGTTCAGGTCTGGCAAGAGGCGGTATGCGCCCCTGCTCGAACAACGCCGGCAACGAGAAAAAAAACATCTTCTTACAGTTACTTGAGGATTTGTTGGGCCCGGGCAATGCCCAACAGGCTTACGGCCGAGGGAGACCACAATGAGGACCAAACACCCTTCAGGGGAACAACCTCACACCGGCGCAACAGACCCGTCGTCCAAGCAAATGCAGCGTGAATCCAGGATCGCAGAGCAGTGGGGGTATGAGGCCGCATTCAGAGAGAGCCAAGACCGATGGCTCAAGCTGCTGGAACTCTCCACAGACGGCGTCTATCTTCAGGTTGACGGCCGTTTCGCGTTTCTGAACGCGCGCATGACCGAGCTGTTGGGAGAGACCAATGCCGGTGACTTCATCGGCAGGCGAGTGCTGGAATTGATCCATCCTGATGACCGGGAGCCGGCCCGATGTCGAATGGACATGGCTATCGAATCCGGGAAGGTAATGTCATCGACGAATCAGAGATTCGTAAGGCTTAACGGTACGGCCATCCATGTGGCGGTGTCCGAAGTTCCCGTAGTGTACGGGGGGCGGACGGGCACTCAGGCGATCGTCGAAGACCTCGCGGCTCGGAAAAGGGCGGAGGAGGCCGTGCGGGTCAGCCAGGAGAGGTTCAAGGCCCTCGTTCGAACGATGAACGATGGTTTTGCGGTTCTTGATGAAACAGGCACGATTACGCACGCCAACTATCGATTCAGGCGTATGGTCGGCTTCACTCTCGGTGAACTGGATGGCCGTTCAATGACCGACCTCCTGGGACAGGAGGGAAAGAAGGTTTTTTCCGAGTACTTCCGAACGGTTATGGCGAGAAAGGACAAGGTCGAACTTGAGGTGCTTTTGAGGGCCAAGGACGGGCACGACGTCCCCGCGCTCCTCTCGCTCTACGGCCGGCAGGACGAACAGGAACGATTCAACGGTGCATACGCTGCAATTACAGACATGAGCGAACTCAAACGGCTGAAGAACGTGTTGCAGGAAGCCAGGAAACATCTGCGAGAATTGTCTTGTCACGAGGCATCAGGAACTGACCCGACGGCCCGGAAATCCGTGTCCGATCGACTCGGGACCCAGGCACGGACGAATCCTGTTGATTTGGCCGAGGAAGGTTTTCGGGCAGTCTTTCAGGGCACGGGAGATTGTGCGTTCGTCAAGGACGCTTCGCTCAAGTTCGTGATTGTGAATGCTTCGATGGAGAAGACCTTTGGCGTTTCCCAGGCCCAATTGGTCGGAAAAAGCTCCGAATGCCTCTATGACAAACAAGCGGCGATGCGTATCCGGGAGATCGAGAAACGTGTGCTCTCGGGTGAACGCGTCGAAGGGGAGTACATCAGAACGGTCAGCGGATTTCCTATGAGATTTCAGGAAGTTTTGGTTCCTCTCCACAACGCGTCCGGAGCCATCGTGGGCCTGTGCGGGGTACTTCGGAACGTTACAGAGCCCAGAATCCAACTTTCATCGGAGAGTGCCCCCACGATCGATTATCGTTCCGCGGCCATGCGGGTCACGATGGAAAAAGCACTGAGGGCAACCGCCATAGACAGCGTGGTTCTTCTGCAAGGAGAGACCGGTTCAGGAAAAGACTTTCTGGCACGCTTCATACACAACCATTCATTCCGGAAGAAGGGACCGTTCTTCGAGATCAACTGCGCGGCTCTCTCCCCCGAGTTGGTTGAGTCAGAGCTGTTCGGGCATGAGTCCGGCGCTTTCACCGGGGCTCGCAACCGGAAAAAGGGGATGCTGGAGCTGGCCGAAGGGGGTACTCTGCTGCTCAACGAAGTTGGTGAGCTTCTCCCGAGAATGCAACCCAAGCTGTTGACCTTTCTGGATTCCAAGCAATTCGTGCGCGTCGGGGGGGAGAAGCCGATATCCGTCAACACCAGAATGATAGCTGCATCTCACAGGGATCTGAAGAAGGAAGTTGCGGAGGGTCGGTTCCTCAGGGCGTTGTACTATCGCCTCAACGTCTTCACCATTCGAGTGCCTGCCTTGCGTGAACGACGGGAGGACATTCCGATCCTGATTGAGGAGTTGACCACGAAACTCGCCCAAGACAAGCAGTGGCCGCAGACGCCCTTGTTCAATCCGGATCAGGTAGCAGCGCTCTGCAAACGCAGTTGGCCGGGCAATGTTCGTGAGTTGCGGAACGTTCTCGAGAGAATCCTCATTGGCGGGAACAGCCAACAGTGGGACATGGCTCTCTCCTCAGACGATCCTGACGACGAAATCGGAGTCGCGCTTGACGATCAAGCGGCGGATCTCAATGTGCAGCGTCGAAGAGACGAGCTCACAAACTTACTATGCCGGCAGGCCCTGCAACGGTCCGGAGGAAACAAGAAGCTTGCCGCAGAATTGCTCGGGGTTTCTCGGATTTCTTTCTACAGGTATCTCAAGGTGCTCAGTCTCGATCCCGACTCTGTTCCAGAATGCTAACGCCCGTGTTTCATTTCTGTTATAGACGCGAACCGGCGCTGCGCCCCGATTCCCCCATTTCATGAGCCAAAAGTGTATCATGTGTGAAACGTACGCTCCTCCAAGAGATCACCCCGGCTCATCATTTCCCACCCCAACGCACTAACTTTCACAGTTATCTCAAATAGTTCGATCCAAGTGGGCACGAAGCCAAGATATGGCACGGAAAGTGATATAGGTGCTGAACGTCTCCCGGCGACAGGTAACTTCTCAAAAAAACCGGGCGAGTTCCAAGATTTCCCTTCCCCGACCCTCCCCGCAAGCAGGGAGGGAGCGCTTCCCCCCTCGGTCCCCCCGTATACGGGGGGAAGCAAGGGGGGATTGGCGGGGGGACAAGAGGGGGGAAATGGCCCGGACTTATTGAGAAGTTACGGCGACAGGGGGAACAGTCTAGATTCACTCGGGCCCCGACCAGGGACGGCAGGAAAGACGCTGCCCGAAGACCCTGAGCGCCCTTGGGCGGATGAGCATTCGGCTCCCGAGGCGTACGGCGGTGCGAGCTCGGGGGCGGTGGGGTGTCGAGTCGGCAGGAAGGAGGAGAAGGAAGAGCCCAAGCCCGTCAGTCCGGTTTGTCCAGGTAATGGACGCATGTTGAGAGGTCTCCGGCCAGGGGCCGAGTCCAGGTCGAAGCGTGAGGTACGATACTGGTGTAAACAAGACGTAATCAGGGGTGTTACGGTGTGACACCTAGAGATCGGGGCTCTACATGTCCCAGAATAGAAGGAGGCGTTTTATGGATGAATCCAGCAAGCTGAAGGCGTACTGGAGAGAAAACTTGATTATCATCGTGCTGCATCTGATCGTATGGGCCGTGGTGTCCTATGTTTTGGGCATCATCTTCGTCCTACCACTCAATCCGATTCACCTGGGCGGATTCCCGCTGGGATTCTGGTTCGCCAATCAGGGGTCGGAGTTCGTCTTTGTGATCATGATCTTCGTTTATTGTGCTTTCCTGAACAGGTTGGACAGGAAGTACGACGTTCATGAGGACTAACCGGCGCGTCTGCGTTTCTCCGGCATACTGCCTGATAGGAAAGGAGCATTATGGATAGCATACTCTTTTGGACGTGGATCTTCGTCGGGGCGAGCTTTGCACTCTACTTGTACATAGCATGGCGCGCTCGCGTCTCAGACGTCAAAGGTTTCTACGTGGCCGGGTCCGCCGTTCCTCCCGTGTTCAACGGCATGGCGACTGCGGCTGACTGGATGAGTGCCGCGTCGTTTATCTCCATGGCCGGCATGATATCCTTCATGGGTTACGCGGGTTCGATGTACCTCATGGGCTGGACGGGCGGGTACGTGCTCTTGGCCCTTCTCCTGGCGCCGTACCTCCGCAAGTTCGGGAAATTCACGGTGCCCGACTTCGTGGGGGACCGGTACTACTCGAATGCTGCGCGCACCGTGGCGCTCATCTGCGCGATATTTGTGTCCCTGACCTATGTCGCGGGCCAGATGAGAGGCGTTGGAATAGTGTTCAGCCGGTATCTGGGGCTGCCCATTGAAGGCGGAGTCATAATCGGTATGCTCGTCGTGTTTTCCTACGCGGCATTGGGCGGAATGAAGGGGATCACCTGGACCCAGGTGGCGCAGTATTGCGTGCTGATCTGCGCGTATCTCATCCCTGCATGGGCCGTTTCCTACAACCTCACAGGTATGCCGATTCCCCAGTTTGGATACGGAGCTTCACTGTCCGGTGGTGAGAACGCAGGCAAGTGGCTCCTGGAAACGATCGACGTATTGAACAAGGACCTGGGCTTCGCTGCCTACACCGACGCGTGGGTGAAAGGGACGAAGTCCATGCTCGACGTGCTCGCGATCACCTTCGCCCTTATGGTCGGGACCGCGGGTCTGCCCCACATCATCATCCGTTTCTACACGGTTCCCACAGTCAGGGCTGCACGAGCCAGCGCAGGTTGGGCTCTGCTGTTCATTGCCATGCTGTACACGGTGGCGCCGGCGGTTGCAGCCTTTGCCCGGTACAACATGATAACCGGGGTCAGCAACAAACAATACAAAGAGGCCCCCAGCTGGATAAAGGACTGGGAAAAGACAGGTCTGGTGGCCTGGGTGGACAAGAACAAGGACGGGAGAATCCAGTACCGGGCCGGGAAGGCCTTCGATGGACCACCGAAATTCACGAAAGAGGTCGGACCCGACGGCCAGAGAATGTTAAGCAACAAGCTGGAAAGCAACGCCAACGAACTCTGGGTCGACAACGACATCATCGTGTTGGCCAGCCCACAGATTGCCAACCTCCCCGCCTGGGTCGTGGGGCTTGTGGCGGCCGGTGGTCTTGCAGCAGCGCTCTCCACGGCTGCGGGGTTGTTGCTCGTCATTGGCTCCGCGATTTCCCACGATCTTTACTATCGTATGTGGAACCCCCAGGCGACCGAGAGACAACGTATGATGCTCAGCCGCGTCATGATCGGTGTCGCCATCTGTGTTGCAGGTTACTTCGGAGTGCACCCGCCGGCCTTCGTTGCGCAGGTGGTGGCCTTTGCCTTTGGCTTGGCCGCCTCCTCGTTCTTCCCCATTATCATCATGGGCATCTTCTGGAAGCGCGCGACGAAGGAAGGCTGCATTGCCGGTATGATTGCGGGAATTGGATTCACGGCTTTTTACATCCTCCAGGTTAATTTCTGGAAGGTTCCGCCGTGGTTCCTGGGAATCAGTGCCGAAGGAATAGGCACCGTCGGAATGATCTTCAACTTCATCGCGATATATGTAGTGTCACTAATAACTCCTCCTCCGCCTCAGGAGGTCCAGGACATGGTGGAGCGGATTCGGTATCCGAAAGGATCCATGGCTGTTGGTGATTCGCATTGACAGATAGCGGGAGCGCCCTGTGCTCCGCCGCTCGGGCAAGGACGCGTCGTTACGAAAGGCGCGTCCTGGCACCACTCTCGGAAGCTCCCGCCGCGCGGGATCATGGTCCCCTGGTCAAGAGTTCACGCTTACCGACTGGACCCGGCAGTAAGACGATTGCCGGGTGATTCGATGTTTGGCGGCTCACCTGAAGGGGACTTACTGGAACTCTCTTCTCAAGGATTTGTCCGGGCTGTATAACAAGAATGACATCCGGCGGTCTTCAAGAGAAGGCCGCATGGCTGGTGTTACGTTCCTTAAGCTCGAGAGATCATCACGGTTACGGAACACGATTCCTGACTGGATTGCAGTGAACTGATTGAGGCTCTTCCGTCGGGAACGCAACACTAGCGGAGTGTGAGCCCTGGCCGGCACGTGCTTTTTAGCGTCGGTACACGTGTGGTCAGATTGCGTGTCTTTCCGGGAGAAGCCATGAATGTAATCGGTCGGCCTAAGCCTGTCGGGACGGCCCATGATGGCGATAGTCCCATGCGCGCCACGGTGTTACTGGTCAACGAAGAACCGGGCTTTCTCGATGACTTGTCAAGATTCCTCGCCAGGTTGGGCTTTCACATGGCCATCGCGGGTAGCGGCCAAGAGACCCTCGATCGCGTTCAGAAAGAGGAATTCGACGTGGTCGTCATCGACCTGCTTATGAAACACAGCGACCCTGTGGGCCTGCTGCGGCAAATCAAGAACTTGCTGCCGCTTACTGAAGTGATCTTGCAGGTGAATAAGGAAATTTTAGCCGCTGCGGCGAATGGAATGCGCCTGGGAGCGTTTGACTATGTCCTCACCTCCGAGGTATGGAGTGAGCTTCCGTACAAGATCCTTATGGGCCAGATGCGTAAGACGCTACAGGAGAACAAAATCAGATTGACGGAAGAAATTCTTGCCCGGGATGCCGTTTTTCACGATGTTTGGTAGTCGGCTGCAAATATGACTTTTTGTCCGAGCCCTGATCTGCTTTGGCCCCTATTTTCCCGCAAGGTCTAGACAAGGAGACCTAGTACACTGTTGCATAAACTACCATGATCGGGGCGATCACAACTGAGCATGAAAACCCCTCGGTGCCACGATACGAAGACCGGGCAGAGCCCGGCGGATAGGCATTCCCAGGCTGTAGGGGCGGCCCCCTGTGGCCGCCCGGGTAGGCACGGGGGCCTACCCCCTACAGGACCGTGTCACATCCGTTGTACGCGGACGGGGATTTTCAGACAAATGCGGTGACAGATTCTTGAAAACGCCGGGTAGCGTCCGGGCGTCCCTGAGGGGCGCTCTAAGAAAAGAGACCGGCACGGAGGCCGGCGCTACCAAGATAGGGGTGTTACCGTCAACATGTCACCGTACTTCCGCCGGGGAGTACCAGGATCAAGGAGAAGAGCCCAAGTCCATCGGCATTCGTGCGATGGGGCAGCTTCAGGCACTTGCCGGAAAGGCGCTCTGACATAGAGCACTACCGGAATTGACCTGCAACCGGGGCCTCAGATGGACTGCCGCCTATCTGTCCGCGCCCTTTCCGCTTTGTGGCTCGCTGGTCCGTTCCGGCGTCGCCTGCTCCCGTTCGTCTTCAAGCTCACGATGTGCCCGGAACGCACCGAAGGTGACCAGGGTCGCTCCCAAAAACAGCACCGACCAGCCCCAGTCAGCTCCATAATGTATGGGGATAACGGCGCCG
>JAZDHD010000338.1:0-16508 GCA_043806215.1 Pseudomonadota bacterium
TGAGGGGGGAGGGTGCACCCTTGGCGAGATCTTGCACGGATACGATCAACGGGCATCCCAAATTCGGGCCGATTATTGCGGGAAACTCTTCTGCGTTCATCCGATCCCTCCCGGCCGTATAGATGAGGCCCGGCCGTCAGTGTTGTCCGGAATCATTCACTTGGCAAACAACATCAGTCCCTAGCGGATAAACCCCCATGATCGGGGCGATCACAACTGACCATGAAAGCCCCCCGGACTCTGGGCCGAAGACCGGGCAGAGCCCGGTGGATAGGCATTCCCAGGCTGTAGGGGTCCCGCGCAGAACGCGGGATGGCCGCCCGGGTAGGCACGGGGGCCTACCCCTACGAGAACGAAGAGGACTTTCAGACAAAAGACTACCATGGCTGCACGACTTTCGCCAACCGGACGAGGAAAAAAACCGGCGGATCATCGACAAGAAATGCACGGCTTGGAAAGTGCCCCCCTAAATGAATGCCTCCCACTCCCATAATGATTTAGCTTTTGAACAAAGGCATACGGTGGTACACTCGGCAGTAAACATCCATTCAAAGGTTGAACCGTGGACGTCAAACAACTGATCAGAAAACTCGGTGAAAAAGAACCGCTCAATCCCTATCAGATTGCTGGGTTGGCATCGGTAATCGGGGACGCGGGCACTGAATTCCCCGAGGGGACCACAATCGTCTTGGACAATCTGCCTCGGGTTCTCATGATACTCGACCGCACCGGTGAGACCGCCGCTCGGTATTTGATCCGGGTGGAGCGGAGAGACTACGAACTGACCGTACGATCGAGATTTCCGCAAGAATCACTGGAATCCCTCGTCGATCTGACGTCGTTCAAGGGCCGCAGAAAAGCTGTTGCCGAGTATCTCGTTCCGGTATTGAACGAGATCCCCAACTGGCTCGATGTGGTGAACGTCCTTTCCCGATATGCTCTGGAAAGGGAAGATGAGGCATTGGGGGAACGCCTTCCCCTGATAATGGAGATTGTCACGGGATTCTTTTTTGCCTCGGTTGCACAGCCTTTTGACTCTCAGGCCCGATCCGAGGGTGAATTCGCTCTGTCGCGGTTGTTGGAGAGCATCCTGAAAAAAGCGGACGGTCCCTTTCTCGAATCCTATATGCCGTTCGTGGAAAGCTGTCTGGACTTTCTTGCGAATTCAGCGTTTGCCGAACCCGTCAATTCAATCGAGCGACGCGTGTTGGAGATCAGAAGCATTCGATCCGCCCTGCAGAAGCGGCCCGGCGGTCCGTACCCGAATCTCGGGACGCTGCTTTCCCGCGCGGAGACTCAGGCCTTGATCACGGCCCTGGGGGAAATTCAGCCGTATCCCCCCGAACTTCTGGAGGGCCTGGATGCATCTGTTCAAGAAACGGATTTCCACGAGAAACAGCGTTTTGAGAGCAATATTCTCGCAAGAATCAGATTGCACGGCACCGAGGAGATCGAAAGGCGGCGGCATGCATACCGTCGCATGCTCAATGGTGAAATACCTCAGGATCCCCAAGAGCTTGCCGAAGGCATTCAATTCGTCGCAGGCGTCGGCGATGAATGGAAGGTGATCATCGAGGAGTTTCAAGAGTTGGTGGATTTGCTGCCTGCCGAGGTGCAGACCGCATGTGCCGAGCTCCTGGCGTCGCAAATCCTCGAGGTCCGTAAGCCCGAAGTCAAACAACTCCTGATCGACGGCGTTTGCCGAACAGTCCTCCGACTCGAGAAAACGGAAAAGCAGGCTTCCAAGAAGCTGGTGGACAGCTTCGCAAGCTTGTTCTTGGACTGGGCCTACTCCTCGGAAGACGTCGGTCAAATCGTCTCCGCCCTGGCGGCCATAGAGTCCCTCGGTGTAACATTTGGGAGGGAGGGCTATTTTCTCATGGCCCAGGAGCTGGTGGACCACGTACTCCGGCGTCCCCTGTTGCGGCCTTTGGAAAAGCACTACACCGTTGAAAACGACGATACGGGCGAGCCGTTGGTCCTGGCGGAAGATCCGGAGGCCAACCAGGCACATGCCTACCAGATCAAGGCGCTCGTGTCCATTGTCGCATCCAGCCCGCGAATCATGCATCGACTCATTCCCTATCTTATCGTGCAAATCGAAATGGGAAAGACGCTGCTGCGCGACGAGGACTTGATTCAGTACTGCATCTCCGGCCTCTTGAGGGCGAATGCCTCGGTGACTCACTTCCTGGTCCGTACCCTTATCAAAGCCATACCATACTCACTGAAGGATATCGGGCCGTTGGACACATTGAGGCTTACCGCCGCGGGACTGGCGCGGGAGCTTGCCAACCGGGGCATAAGACCGATCGGGAACTTTCTCGGAAAACTCAGGGGAGACATTCACTGGAGGGGGAGCATCGAGAACTTCTACTTTGCAAGAGGCATTGTCAAATACTTTGCAAGCGGAGATCCCCAGGCCATTTCCGAATGGATGCCTTCGGAGTCGCTTCCCTATCTGTCGATGGACTCATGGTGTTCCCCGTCCGAGAGTCGGGGGATAACGGATCTGTGCCGGACCATATTCGCCGACTGGAAGATAGACCCCGGCGACAATGACGGCTTGACTGCTCTGGTGGAGGTCGATACCTCCAGGTACAGAGACGATCCGGGCGTGCCGGAGTTTTCCCGACGTATGGTTCTGGACGTAATCGACCTGGTTGCAGGCCTGTACAACAAGTATTTTGTCGTAGCGGAACGCACGACGGGCTCCACGGTGGTCGAGGACCTTGACCGTCTCGAAAAGATCATTGCAGAACGCCGCGACATCAAAGAGGATTACCTTACGCCCGATATCCGGGATCCTTTGCCGGCGCCGGCGACAATCACGGAAGGAACGGAGAATTATTCGGCGGAGATGGAGAGAATACGTATTGACCGGCCCGATACGCCAATAATACTGCGTGCGAAGAAGGCGGGGCATGCCTATGCACAAAAGGCGACATATATCGAAGAACGGTTCGAGGCATTCACCAAGGACCTGAGGCTGGAGGCCCTTCAGGAGACCTTGGCGACAAGTATGGGCAACAGCCGGTTTGATGAAATCACTTTGGAGAATTTGCCCGATGCACTCGTTTTCCTCGATCATTTGATTCAAGGGATAGCGGTCAACGGCCATTCCAGTTACTATCTTCAGCGGACGGGGAGAGATCTTCGGCTTTCGGGAAGGCTCGGGCTGACTCTCGATAAGGTGAGGGATCTGCTCAAAACGATCAAGAAAGATCTCGACGACATTCATGTCGCGTACAGAAATTGGTTCGAAGGTCCCCTGGAGGATTTTCTCTCCTCGAATCTTACGGAAAAACTCCCGCGTAAACTCAGGGATTTGACTACCCTGAAACAAGTCCCCGATACGGATTTCTTCAAGAACTATCTCAAGACGCTCTATATTTCCGACCTCCAGGCCCGAGACGGCAATTTGCGGGTCCTGGAGACATTCATCGACAAAATAGAATTGTTCCTTAACCAGCGGCTTGCCGAATCCGGCAGGAGGGTCGCATCGGACCGCGGCAGCCGTTTGCGCTTCAATCCCTTTTACTTCCCGACTCCCGACGTGATATCTCCCTGCCGCATAGGCTTGAAGGCGGCACTCCTCAGATTCGCGGAGACCACGCCGCCTTACTTTGTCGTTACCACCGACCAGATCCTTGAGGAACAGGAACAGATGGTCCGGAATCCGGAATTTCGCCGGAATTTCGCATCCGCTGTGGAAAAGCTTGGGAAACAGTGGAACAAATCTCTTGGGGACCACGGAAGGCCTGCACTTTTTTCGGTGAGATCGGGCGCCCGCATCAGCATGCCCGGCATGATGACCACGATTACCAACGTCGGAATCAACGATGAGATAGCCGAATGTCTCAGCAAGACGACCGGCCCTTGGTTTGCCTACGATTGCTACAGGCGGTTCCTTCAGGAGTTCAGTCAGGCCGCATTCGGTGCCGAACGGGATGAATTTCAGGCGCTCATGGACAAGAGAAAGGAACAATTCAAGGTCTTGCGCAAGGCTCAGATGAGCGGAGAACAGATGAAGACCCTTGCCTTCGACTACAAGGAACGTGTGGCGGAACTTGCGCCCACGGTGGTAGAATTGTTGGACAAGGGGAGGCTTCTCGATATCCTGATCCGTTGCGCCGTAGTCGTTCTCCATTCGTTCCGGGGCCCGGCGGCCCGGAAGTATCGGGCTGCGGCAAGAATCGACGGAGATTGGGGCACTCCGGTCATTATACAGCACATGGTGTACGGCAATGTGGAACTGAAATCTTCCGGTACGGGCGTGATTTCGTACAACCCCTTCACCATGCAAATCAGAGGAGATTTTGCATTGGGTGATCAAGGTACCGATGTGGTCGATGGAAAGGTGTCGACAATACCCGTGCACGATCACTGGAAGCGCGGGGAGACCCTTGCCGGAAACATGCCCGAGGCTTGGAAGGAACTATCTCACGTCCTTTTCAGGATCGCGGAGCTCCTCCATTTTGACACCCGGCTCGAGTATACCATCGAGAAGGGCCGTGTCTTCGTTCTCCAGATTCGGAAAGACCGGGAACGCCGTGAGCGGATCCCGGCTCTCAAAACCTTTGGATATCAAGTAATCGCACAAGGCACCGGCGTTTCCGGCGGCATTTTCAGAGGTATCATGGTTACCGACCGCAATCAAATAGCCCCTTTTCGACACATCAACCGTGCTCAGTCGATCATTGATTCCATGAACGAACAACTGCCCGTGTCGGAGAAGCTGGACGGATTCATTTTCGTGGTAAACGATCCGGTTCCCGAAGAGATAATGGATGAGGTCTTTTCGCTGCCGGTTTCCACGGCCCTTGTCAGCCGTCTTGGCGGCAGAGGAGCTCACGCTGCGGAAATTGCCGGATCCTTGGAAAGAGTATATGTAGGCCAGGTGCGTCAGATCATCAAATTTGCCGGGAAACCCGAGACGGTCAGGTTTAACGAACTCGACGTCATCGTGGGAAGTAAAATGATCATTCATGGCCAGACGGGTGAGATAGCCCTCTATGGAAAGCGTTGAGGAGTGCCCGTGCACTTCCATGCTTCTGAAGTCATGGATGTCGGCGTAACCCGCCGGGACGCTGTCGCGCGTTCTCAAGAATACGTCGGCGGATTTATGCAACAGTGTACTGCGGGGGAAGCCGGGGAGAGTAACCTTGATAGACCATAATTCCATCGGTAGGCTTCTTTTGGAAACGAGGAAGGTCAAGAAAGACGATTTCGTACTTGCCAACGCGGAGTCGAAAGAAACGGGGACACCCCTTCACGAGATACTTTTGTCAAAGGGCAAGGTGTCTGTGGACGACCTTATCCAAGCAATAACCATGCACGTGGACATAACACTTCTCAGGGAAGCTCTGGGAATGGAGCAGGGTACGGGTGGGAACAGCGGAATGAGCCACTCTTTGGGCCCGCTTTTGGAACGAATTTCCTTGCTCTTTAAAATGGGTATTCTCCTAAGTAACGAAACCAATATGAGTTCACTGGTAGAGCTTCTTCTGAAGGAGGCCCCTACCGTCATGAACGCGGAGCGCGCCACGCTCTTCCTTGCAGATCACGAAACCCAAGAACTCTATTCTCATCTGGGTGTGGGCCTTGCACACGATCAGATTCGAATACCGTGGGATACGGGTATAGCCGGCTGGGTGTACACGCACGCACAGTCTTTGAACATTGCGGATCCGTACAAAGACCCGCGGTTCAACAAGGGAGTCGATCCCAGAACCGGGTATACGACCAAAAACCTGCTCTGTGTTCCGCTGCGCTCGGCCGGAGGACCTACGATTGGGGTGTTTCAGGTGCTCAACAAACGGGCCGGTGTGTTTACCACCACGGATCTCGAAATCCTGGAAATTCTCGCGTCTCAGGCCGCGCGGGCCATGGAGCATGCCCTGGAGTGGGACCATCTCAGGCAAAAGGCGTCCCTTCTCAAACAAGAAAACGTGGGATTGAAGACCGCGTTGAAAAGCATAATACCATTTGACGAGATTGTAGGAAACGCGGATCCGATGCAAGAGGTCCGTGCTTTGATACGCAAGGTCGCGCCCACCGATACAACCGTGCTGATCCAAGGGGAATCGGGAACAGGCAAGGAACTCGTTGCCAGGACTATTCAGAGATTAAGCCGTAGAGCCGACGATCCCTTCATCTCACTGAACTGCGCCGCGGTACCGTCCGAACTCATCGAAAGCGAGATGTTCGGCCACAAGAAAGGGGCGTTCACCGGGTCGGTGGCGGACCACAAGGGAGTCTTCAGAGCGGCTCACCGGGGAACTCTCTTCCTCGATGAGATCGAAGCGATGTCCCCCGCTATGCAGGTGAAACTCCTCCGGGCTCTTCAGATGGGTGAAATAAGACCGGTGGGCGAAAGCACGGCCGAGATGGTCGATGTCCGCGTGCTTGCCGCAACGAACAGCGACCTCCCGGAACTTGTGAGCGAAGGTCGTTTCCGAGAGGATCTCTACTACAGGATTAACGTGTTTCCCATCACCATTCCGCCGCTACGCGAGCGGGCGGACGATATCCACGTTTTCGTCAGCCACTTCCTCGATAAGCTCGCGGACCAAACCGGCAAGGTGGTCAAGGGAATAGACCCGGCCGCGCTGGATCTCCTCACCTCTCATCCTTGGCCGGGCAACATCAGAGAGTTGGAGAACGAAATTGAGCGGGCGCATATCCTCACCTCAGAGGGAGGATACATCTCGGTGCGATGCCTCTCGCCCCGCATTACCAAGGGCCTGGAAAAGGTTGCCCGGGACAGGCAACCTCTCATCGCGCCCACGTTGAAAGAAGCCGTGGAAGATCTCGAGATCAAAATGGTCGACAAGGCACTGGAGGACGCCGCCGGCAACAGAAGCCTGGCGGCTAAGCAGCTCGGGCTGTCCCGGCAGGGGCTCATAAACAAAATCCGAAGGTATGGTCTCCACCGGGCCAAAGACGTGTTGGATGCCGCAAATTAATAGAAGTGTTTCGGATAGGGAGGTTTTTCAAGATCCTCCCAGACGAGGCCGAGACGCTCCTTGAAGAAAGGCCCGAGACGCTTAAACAACTTGGACCAATGGCTTTGCCCGGCTTCAAGTCCTTCAAGGATCTCGGCGACCAGTTCCGGCAACCGTACCAGCTCTTCTTTCGGAAGAAACGAGACGGCACCGAGCCGGAGGGACTTGTTGAGGCTTTCCACATCTATTGCGTGAGCGGTGAGCATCACCGCAGGCATGTCCCGCTCCCCGCACTTCTCGAGGAGATCGAAACCTCTGACTCCCATGATATCCAGAATGACGAGATCGAATTGGCTCTGTGCAATCGCCTTTTCGGCTTCCTCAAAACTCACCGCGGTCGCCACCTCGCATTCTTCCAATGATTCCCGGACGATCTCGAGAATTTCGGGCTCGTCGTCTACTGCGAGAATACGCTTGCCGACCAAAATATCTGAACTAACCATTGTATCTACTCCCGGACTTGGAAATGTTCATTCGTCAATCTCTTTCATCATATATCCACTCTCGCGTCTCACTGCAATAGGCAAACGGATTTCAGACAATTCCGGTTGCCGGGCCGAGACTTGGAACGCTGCAACGACGGGATCCGGCGCTGGACCGTTGATCCGTGCCCGCCAAGAGTCCGGGTGCGTTCAAACGTGCGCATTCTCGGCCATGATTTCTGGCATTTTGTTTCGGCGTGTGCTAACCTCCGCTGTCCAAATGATTCGGAGATCCAACCATGTTTAGGGTGATGGTGATTTGTGCCTTTGCGGGACTCCTCATGTCCCTGGGAGCCGTTGCAACCCAAAATGCCGCGGGCCAAAGGTTCCCGTACGAGGCGCCTCAAGCTCCCGAATTCGACGACAGAGGAAACCCCGTTGATACTGCGGCCGAGAAGGAACCCAGCCGCAGTTTTCAGCCTTCGAGAGTTCGCGGGACGGCGCCTCGGGCACCGCGCGCAGCTTCCGCCCCGCCCCCCCCTTTTGCCGGAACCGGACCCCGCAGGTCGCCTGACCCGGTTCCGCCCTCGAACGTGCCGGAGCAAGAACCCCAAGAGCCGCCCGACTGTACCCAATTCCCAGGACTCATCGCCTCGGCCCAAGCACCAAACCAGCTGCAATGGTATGCACGGCAGTACCTCACATGCCTGCTCAAACGGGGGTGGGGGATGCCTCAGGCAAGACAAGAAGTCATCCGGATTATTGAGGTGTCACAGAGAGGGGCCCGCTAGGAGGAGACTTCTGGGGTCAGGTCTTGCTTTTTGACTTCTGTTTCATTTCATGCGTGGGAAGTCAAAAAGCAAGACCTGACCCCAAGATCAACCCTTCACCGCGCAGCACCGTTTGTACTTCTTGCCGGACCCGCACGGGCACGGGCCGTTTAGACTGGGCTTCACTTCCGGCGATTTCGCCGCTTTACCCGTCGGCTTCGGACTCCGGCGCACATGTTGTACCACAAGATATCCGGTAACCGCCGTCATGACGGCCCAAACGAGAATGAGACCGATGCTTTCCCGTTGATTGAACTTCCCCGACGCGACGAACCAACCAAGCGCTGCGGTCCATATTACTATCCAGACAACGCCGTACCACGGACTTTTTATTTTCTTCATAGGTGGAAATTTCCAATTCGCGAATCGACAAATGGCGGAGGTACTCGGCATATTTCATGGAGTGCGCTCTGAGCCGACGATACTATACCAACGGCCGCAGGTCTCGGTCAACATCATGTTGAGAGCCGCCTCGACTTAATGGTATGATAACCAATTTGCAGAACTCATAAACCGTGGAAGGGGATCGCGTGTCTTTTCTCTTTATCAATGTAAATCACGATGTCGGCTACGAGTCTTCCGAGAGTATTCCCATTTCCTCCGGCTACATTCTCGCCGCACTGAAAACCCACGGGCACAAGGGCATCATTGTCGACGATCTTCTCGACCGCCCGTTGACCCTCAGGAACCTCGAGGTGTGGATTCGACGAGTGGATCCTCAAGTCATCGGGTTCACCGCTTATCAAAGCACAATGAACCGGATACGGTTCCTGAGCAGGTACATCAAGTCGAGACATCGGCATATCCGCATCGTTCTCGGGGGGCCTCAGGCAGTCTCGATGCCCTCGAAGGGTCTCGAGGAATTGGTTGATGTCGACGCGCTTGTCAGGGGAGAAGCCGAGGTCGTTGTATTGGAAATGGCCAAGGTTCTCGATGCCCATGAAAATTTGGACAAAGTCCCCGGCATAACGTGCAAATGCAGCGGCGGAATCGTCGATACCGGCCCGGGACCGGATCTGCCGGAAGACCTCGATGCCTACCCGTCGCCCTACTTGACCAACACCCTCAACTTGGAAGGCAAGGATACCGCGATACTTCTTTCGTCTCGGGGGTGCAGACACGTTTGCAGATTCTGCATCACGCCGAGCATTTGCAAAGGCAAGATCCGCTATCACTCCGTCGAAAGAGTGACCGCGGAAATGGAAATGCTTGCCGGCCGCGGGATCGGCAGGTTTTGGTTCGCGGACCCCAACTTCACGGAAAACCGGGACAGAACCGAGCGGCTCCTGGAGGAAAAGATCAAACGGGGGATTACCACACCCTTCTGGTGCCAAACGCGCAGCGATCTTGTCGACGCCGCCATGTTGAAGAAGCTGAGTCTGGCCGGAGCGGACACGATAGCCTTCGGCCTGGAGTCGGGCAGCCCCGGCGTCCTCAAGCAGACCAACAAGGGCATCCTGCTGGAACAGCTGGCGGAGAACATTCAGGTCGCGCAGTCCCTGGGACTTGCTACGGAGCTCTTCTCCATATTCGGACTTCCCGGAGAAACCGTTGAAGATGCCCGGCGGACCATGGAGTTTGTGCAGTCTCTCGGCATTCCGCTGGAATCGAACTCGGGATCTCAGCAGATGCAGCTCTACTTCGGGTCCATTTACGAGAAAAACCCGGAGCGTTACGGATTCAAACCGTTTCCGGATTACCGGCCGAGCTACTTTTCCGTGGGCGACCGGTACGAGACCTCTACAATGTGCCGGAGCGACATCCGCAAGGTGCGCAACATGTGGGCCCTTGCAAACGAGCAGATGAAGATTGACGTCTATTACAAGCAACGGGTATTTGAGATTCTCGATTTCCTGCTTTCCAATAGACAAGATTTGGAACACGAGCCGACTTTTCACGCCTACGGAACCTTGGCGTGCAGCGCAATCGAAGAATTTGAAATGGTGGAACAATTCCTCGAAGGTTACGAAAGGGTAAGCTCGGACGATGACATGCCGATCGAGGAATTGATCTCGGCACTTGGATTCTTTGAGGAAACCGACGAACCCGCGGGTCCCTTGGATCGAGTGATATTCGATTCAAGAAGCTACATCGACGGAGTGCCTTTTACCGGAATTTCGGGGAAATACTGGGACGTCTTACTCGGACGCGATTTGCTGCTTCACTCATTCGAAGACGGACTTGTCGGCGTATCGGGGGGAGGGGAAACCTCGTTTGCCTTTGAATTCCCTGAAGATTATCACCAGGAGGAGTTACGGGGAAAACAGGTTGAGGTGCAAGCCAAGGTCCACAAGGTTTTCAAGACACGGGAAGCGGGTTCACTGGAAGATGTCCGGTCGCTTCGCATCCGCAATCATTACCATTCGTTCGATCCGAATGTCCTGAAGGACCAGAATGAGATCCTCTACTATCTGGCCCTGAGGGACGCGGACCCGAAGGAACTTGTGAAAACGCCCGGTCATTTCTTGTCGTTGGTTCACAAACTCGCTAAGCTGGGCAAGCGTGAAGAAATCAGAAAACCCGCGGAGATACTCGAAACCCAACCCAAGGCATTGAACGCACTGGCAGATACTCTGGTTGCCTCGGGCAAATGTGAGTGGGCGTTGGAATACTATGAATCGATGGGAAAAGAGATTCCATCGCTGGTGTTGAAGAGGGTCCGATGTCTCTTGAACCTTGAGAGGGTTGCCGAGGCCATGGAGCTTATCGAGACCATTCCAGAGTCGGGGAACCTGGAGTATCGGGAGACTCTCTTGACGTGCCTCAAAGCCGTGACACCGTACTCGGGACGTATTCCGTCACTCGAACATCATGTCATGGATCTCCGGGTTGCGGCAGCGCTGAACCGTGACATGCTTTCCAAATCAGGACCGTCCAGGTCCCCGATTCTGCACGGAGTCCTTGAGTCCGGTCTTCACGAATAGGGACTTCGGGCCTTTCAACGATGAAGGAGCAGCACGGACATGGTTGTTCAAACATTGGTACAGGGTGATCTCGTAACGTATCATCGCGAGGAGAGCATCGGATTCATTACGCTCAATAGACCGGAAAAAAGAAATGCATTGAACCTGGCGACATGGAACGCTATCGACGCTGCGGTAGCCGCGGCCGAGGGAGACCGGGATGCGCGTGCAGTCATTCTGCTTGGAGCGGGCAAATCCTTCTGTGCCGGCCTGGACTTGAGCCCGGACAACGAACTGATACCCATGATCACCGGTCAACCTTCCGCAACGCAGAAGACTCGGTTTTTCCGTGAAGTGAAAAGGGTCCAGGCGATTCACACCAGGCTCGAACGCTTACCGTTACCCACCATTGCAGCCATACACGGACACTGCCTTGGAGCGGGTCTCGAGCTGGCGCTGTGTTGCGATATCCGCTTGTGCTCCCGGGACACGCTCTTCGGGCTTCCCGAAGCCAGACTGGCCATCATCACGGATGTCGGCGGCCTGCAGCGTCTTCCAAAGGTCGTCGGACAGGGCCATGCCAGGGAAATCGCATTCCGCGGGCATCGTTTTGAAGCCGGCCGTGCCTTGACCATCAATCTGGTCAACGACATGTATCCGGACAAAGAGACTCTCGACCGGAAAGCCCTGGAGATGGCCCGCGAAATTGCGGCCAATCCCCCCATGGCGGTTCAGGGCGCCAAGGATGTGTTCCTCTTCACTGAAGAGGTGCCGTTGGATCAAGCCCTGGATTACAATGCCGCCCGGTCCAGTATGATCATGCCTTCGGAAGACATGGCCGAAGCCATGGCGGCGCATCTCCAAAAGCGCGAAGGAAAATACAAAGGCAAATGATTTACCTCAAAGTCCTCCGACATGATAGAGCGGCAGGATGCACGATGGGGGGGCTTGGGGGGGAGATGGTCTCCCCCCCAAATATTCCGCATCGTGCGCTCTTCCAAACCATCTCCGAGGCGAAGCCCCGGAGGGCCCCTGAATGCCGAGGACTTTCATGATTCGTTGTGGCTTGCTGAAAGCCAAAAGCCATGGAATTTTACGGGAGGTTACCTTGATTTCCAGACTCTTCGAACCCATCGACATAGGTCCTGTTTCCCTGGACAACAGGGTTGTGATGACGGCAATGCACCTCAATTACACGCCGACCGGGGAAGTTTCCGACCGCTTCATCGATTTCTATCGCGCCCGGGCCCGCGGGGGCGTGGGGTTCATCGTCATCGGAGGCGCGGACATCAACGACCAGGCATCGGGCATGGATTTCATGCTGTCCATCAAGGACGATCGAACCATTCCCGGCCTGAAGAGATTCACGGATGCAATGCACGGCGAGGGAGCCAAATGCGGCGTTCAGCTGTACATGGCGGGGGCCTATTCTTTCTGTGGTATGAAGGGACTCCCGGTGTTGGCTCCATCCGAATACACGAGCAGACTCAGCCGCGCCCGCACAACGGCCATGACTCGGGAAGACATCGAGCGTGTCCAACAGGATTTTGTTTGCGCCACCCGTAGAGCTAAACAAGCCGGCTTCGACGCGGTGGAAGTACTGGCATCCGCGGGGTACCTCATTTGCCAGTTCCTGTCTCCACAAACGAACCGGAGGGACGACGAGTACGGAGGATCCCTGGAAAACCGAATGCGGTTTGGTCTGGAAACCATCCGTCGGGTCCGCGAGGAGGCGGGACCGGAAATGGCCGTGGTCGTGCGGGTGGCCGGGAATGATTTTGTACCCGCTAGCCATACCAACAAGGAGTCGCGCCGGTTCGCCGCAGCCGCCGTACAGGCCGGTGCGGACTGCATAAACGTCACCGGAGGTTGGCACGAGAGCCGCATACCCCAGATAACCATGGATCTGCCGCAGGCAGGATACGTGTATCTGGCGCGCGGCATCAAGGAAAGCGTCGATGTTCCTGTTGTGGGCTGCAATCGGATCAACGATCCCTTTATTGCGGAAGAAATCTTGAAAGAAGGGGTGGCCGACCTGGTTGGGGTCGCCCGGGGTTTGATCGCCGACCCGGAGTTTGTCAAGAAAGCCCGGGAAGGCCGCACGGATGAAGTTAAAAGGTGCATAGCGTGCAATCAGCGGTGCTTCGACCATGTGTTTCTCTTGAAGCCCGTGGGATGCGTGATGAACCCCAGGGCGGGTCGAGAGGCCGACACCGGTTATCTACCGGCCGATTCGCCCAAGAAGATTCTGGTGGCGGGAGGCGGACCTGCCGGCTGTGAATTTGCGACCATTGCGGCCGAGCGGGGACACTCGGTCATTCTCTGTGATAAGGAGCAGCGCCTGGGAGGCCAGGTACCATGGTCGGCCGCGGCCACGCACAAGCCGGATTTCCGATACATTACCGAATACTACGCGGCCATGCTCCGCAAGAACGGGGTAGATGTGCGTTTGGGCGTTGAAGTTACCCCGGAACTGGTTGCCCGCGAGAAACCCGACGTGGTGGTAGCTGCCACGGGAGCGGCACCTTTCAAACCTCCCATACAAGAAGTGGATGCACCCAACGTATTTCAGGCATGGGACGTGCTGAAAGGTACCGTGCAAACCGGTAAGGACGTGGTTGTGGTCGGCGGAGGATCAGTGGGGCTGGAGACGGCCATATTCCTGGCCGCCAAAGGTACGATCTCTCCGGAGCAGGTCTACTTCCTGACGCTGCATGATGCCGAATCCCCCGAGGTTATCAAGGACCTCATGGTTAAGGGTGTGAAGAAGGTCACGGTGGTGGAAATGGCGCGAAAAATGGCTCAAGACGTAGGACCGTCCACCAGATGGGTCCTGCTCAAGGAATTGGAGCTCCGGGGAATTCAACTGATAACCGAGGCCGCCATGAAGGAAATCTCGGAGAATCAAGTCGTGTACACTGATTCATCGGGAAATGACGTTACCCTCACTGCGGATTCGGTCGTGCTGGCCATGGGAGCGAGACCGGAAAATTCCCTTGCAAAGGCGCTGGAAAACTCCGGTGTGGATGTACGGGTCATCGGCGACGCAGCGAAATGCGGCCGCATCGGCCAAGCCATCGAGGACGGATTCGATCTGGCGCGCAAGATCTAGTCCCCTGCGGCATAATGCGGTATAAAGACGTTACCACCTGACACGGTCGTCACACCAACGTATCTTCTATGTAGATACATCAGTCGGAGGCGCGATATGAAAATTCGTCTCCGGAAATGGGGCAATAGCCTTGCCCTACGCATCCCAAAATCATTCGCTGTGGAAGTGGGGCTCCAGAACCAATCACCCGTTGAGCTCACAGTGGCCGACGGGACACTCATCATAGAGCCGGTGGTCGAGCCGGGGGCGACCCTAAAGCAGCTCTTGGACCGGGTCACTGATGACAACGTGCATCATGAGGTCGATGCCGGCTCTGACCCTGGCTACAGTTTTGGGGTTATTGCTACTCATTCTGTGCTTTGCTCCTGAGCCTCCCTTGTACCACCGGCTGGTAAAGGCGGCGCGTGCCGGAGACCTGGATCGGGTCACTTCGCTGGTCGACAACCGGATCTACCAGTTGGGAGCAAGAGGAGTCTTAGGGAGTCCCACCGGGCAGAAACGCGGCAAAGCCGTCATTACCCTTCCGGAGAAACCTGTTTGTGGCAGATAACAGCCATGTTGCGGCTTGCACGGTGTTCCACCGGCATGGAAACCTCATCAAAGATGGCCAAGAGTTGATCTGCGCTCCTTGGCACGACTGCACCTGCCCTGCCCAACATATTGAGATAGTTGTCGGATAGTCTGCCGCATCTAATCAGAGTTGAAAACGAAGCCGTAGCGTCGTCTGTCATTACCCTCTTGAGTCCAACTAACAGTTCCCTGACCTCATCCAGAACATGTAACAAGTTCATCGATATGATCGAAGAAAAACTCTTGGGCTTGAACGGCAAATCAAGAGCATCCCCATGAACGAAAACCATGTTGGGCGGAACGCCCCCGCTCAGGTTCGTCAGTCTCACTTTGGCCATCCTCAGTAACTTCATGGATTGATCCAATAACACTACAGGGCGTCTGCAATACCGGACATAGGCTCTTGCGGTGAAGGCCAAAGACCCGCATCCTGCATCCAGAACCCATCCCTCCGATACTGACCTGAGGGCATCGTGACACAGGGAATGAAAGTCACTGATGGAATATCCCCACAAAAGCCGATTATATAAGCGATTGCATGCCACCACGTCATAGATGCTTCCAAATCTGTCGTAAGAACCAACATTCTCAACCTGTGAATAGACGGAGTAAATGTGGGGTTCAACAAGGCGAGGCCGTACATGTTCAAGAATGATCTCAGCCAAAGCTTCTTCGGCATTCATGTGGGCACTTTCCTTTGTCAAAGCACAGTTGGTTACATCTTCCAACCCTTTGTCGAGTCTCGGGGTTCCTTTCATTTCGTCTGCTCCATTGATCACGGTATTATTCGAGGTAACCGACACCCACAGCGGACATAGTGTGACTCAATCTCGCCATCGCCGTGCGCATCCTTCTAAAGCCGCATGCAGCATAGAAGCTCTCTACTCCAGGGACAGCGTAAAGAATGATGTTTTCTACCGGTAACAGCTTACAGAGTCGCTCCATCATGTCTCGACCCAAGCCTTGACCTTGGTACTCCGGCAGCAATACGACGTCGTAAACCGCCGCCTGATACTCCCCATCGCAGAGGGCTCTCGCCAACCCAATCAACAAGCGTGAATCAAAGACGTACACAGACGCATAGCCGGCTTGAAAAGCCCTCCTCAGTTTGTCGGGGTCACGTCTTTGCGCTCCGAGAGGAGCACGTTCAAAGACTTGGGCCGCCTGGTCCCAATTGATGTTTTGAACGGGACCCGTCATGAACCGAATCATAACTCACATGCCTCCGTTTTATCTGAAATCGTCTCAGAAGTTTTTTGGCACAGACTTCTCATGTGATAGCGTTTCCGGAGTACTGACGTGGAAAGACATTACACCGTGGCAGATTTCCTGCAATCCCCCATTTGGGCTATTTTCAGTAACTTCTCAATAAGTCCGGGCCATTTCCCCCCTCTTATCCCCCCGCAAGCGGGGGGAAGCGCTCCCTCCCTGCTTGCGGGGAGGGTCGGGGAGGGGAATTCTTGGAATTCGCCCGGGGTTTTTGAGAAGTTACTATTTTCACAAGGCTAAGTGCTCCGTGGCGTAAATACGGTCACGGATTTTTCGCGCTGAGATTGCTTCGTCGCTGCGCTCCTCGCAATGACAAACGTGAAGGCGTCCGAAGTATTCAAGGAGCGACACTATAGCATCCAGGTACAAGTTCATGGTACGCTTCATTGTCCAAC
>JAZDHD010000339.1:0-9193 GCA_043806215.1 Pseudomonadota bacterium
ATATACCCCCAGCGGCCGTTGTTCAGCGGGATACTGTACTTGAGGCCGGTCATCACGTCGGACCCCAATGCTTCGTCAAGAAAGCCGATGCCTGCCTTACAAACCAACGACAAGGTGTTGAACCGGTTGCCCGTCCGTAAACACTTCTCGAATTCCAGGCCGGCCATGCCCATGTTCATTGCTTCGTCCCAGGTATCGCCGCAGCAACCGGGGTTGATGAAAGAGAGTTTGTCGTCTATCCGGACATAGTCGGTGAAGATACTGATTCGCGAGCGGTAGGTCTTGACCGGATCATATACGATTCCTGCATGCTGAACGAGCCGTTCCCATTTCACTTTGGCGTTTTGATACGTATTGAACTGATCGCTCCCGAACACAAAGGACCGATTGGAATTGGTGGTGTTCTCCAGACTCATGGGCATTATGGAGTATCTCAGCGCCCAGTTGGGTCTGAACCGGTAAGTAGCCGAGAATTCGGGAACAACGCCGTGCTCCGGCACCCCCAGGTCGTTGTTCAAGTCCACGTCATTCGCATACTGGTAAGACCATCCGTATGCGTAATTCCCCCGCATATAGCGCACTCTGCCCTTTATCCGGGCAAAAAGGGCTTCCGCATTGATTTCCCAGCCCTTGGGACGGGAAATGGGCAGGATGCACAGGCGCCCTGCAGGATACGGCTGTTGCATCGTCGGATCGTAAGCCGCTTGCGGGCGGCATTTGACGATATCTTTCGGTTTCACCTTATAGATGAACTTTTTCACGGGTACCATGGCCGCATGGCTCGTTGCCGTAGGACTTGGAACAGAGGCTTTTGGGGCGAAGAGGTCCTCTTGTGGTTGATTGAATGAGGCGTGTTTAAAGGTGAGCGCCGCCGCGTCCGCTGCGCCGATTGTTGCAGCAAACACCAGGCATACCAATGCCATAGCAAGATTTCTTGATTTCATACCGTCCCTCCCAGAGACAATAATCTGTTACTACTGAGGATTACCCGTGTGCTTATTGTTGTCAAGAAAAAATATCATTGAGTATCCGTCATTTATCATAATAACCTAGAATCAATATGAATTAAGTCCGTTTTTGATAATATTCGACTTTAGCTAATAGGTCTAACTTATTGATATCACTCATTGCCGCCTTGCCGACCTTAACCACTCCGCCCGCGGGCTCACCTCCGCGGCAGGCTGTCGCCGCCTGCCCATCAATCTCACCCGGATTGACGCCAAATCCGCTCCCTGTGCCGGCATGATCACCGCCAAACCGTCGCGGACGCCCTTTTCGCCGCACCGCGGCCCCCTGGAAAACCGGTGCGTACGCGCGTACCTCAACCCGTTCCGGCCCCCCGGCCCGTGATGTTTAAAACGTCGATTAAGTGGCGTTCTTTCAGTTAGTTATGTAGTTTAGCTCAAGCTTTGTTTTCCCCAGCGCAAAACAAGACCGACCGGTTCCGATGAGGGCCGGTTCAGTGAATTCCGCCGGCCCAGAGGAGGAGGTCTTCGGCTTCTTGTCCGAGAGCATGCGGTTCCGGTTCCCGCTCCCGGAGGTCGATCACTCTCAGATGATTCTCCGGGACCCAAGGAGCCCATTGAGCAGGATCCGTGGACACAAAGAAGACGGCCGAAGGAATGCCCAGGTTTGCGGCCAGATGACTGATACCCGAGTCGTTGCCCACGAAGAGCCCGGCAACCCCGAGAGTCTCACAGAGTTCCCCGTATGGGCGGTTGTCCAGCAGTTGCGTGTGCGGGCCATTTATCAGGCGTTCCCATGCGGGATGAACCTTGAGAAACTCATCCTCTTCACCGGCGGTGACGGCCAGGTCCCACCCCGAGACGTCTCTGAGCCTTTGTGCAAGCATGAGCATCCGGTCCGGGGGAAGACACTTCTTGGGCCCACCGCTGCCGGGATGAAGCCATATCAGCGGCTTGCCTTCACCTGATCCCAGGTGGGCGAGAACCGCTTTTCGCGGAGGGATCGGCAGTCCCAGCCCGAGATGGAGGTGCTCGACCACATGGATACTCCCCGCGGGTCTGGAGGGAACATGAACGACGGATTCTGTTCCCGTGTTCCTCAAGTTCTCTGCAACACGATCCGGTTGCGTCACAACGAGGTATGCCTTGTCATATCGCGGCAGATCCCGTTCCGGTTCGGAGATTCCCGGACTGAACAGCCAAAGCCAATCTCGGTGGTCGATGGAATGAAATTCCATGACGCGGGGAATCAGGAAACGGTACCGGCCGGTTCCCAAGACCGTCAAGGACGCACCCGGATTTCTCTCGCCTATGGACTTTAGGAGTGGAATGCCCAGAATGGTATCACCGAGTGCGCCCGGTCTGACCACAAGGATGCGGCATTGGGGATCGTCTGGTTTCATCGCTTCCGGCCCGCGTTGCACCCTCAATTGAAGGTGCCGAACCACGCTCCGACACTGAGACCTACCGCGCAATAGTACGCAGGAAGTTCGACAAACAAAACGACGATGACCACGGCAACTGGGATCCAGGGGTGTCTCGGGAAGGCGTAATACGGGTCCGACCTCATCTTGCGGAGATCGTCCTTCAGGGACTTGACGGTGAACGCCGACGAAAGGATCAGCATGGGCAGCACGTGTTTGCCGAGTGCTGCTGCCGCCCGCTCGTGCCACCAAGCGACGACGAAGATCATACTGAAAAGCGCGGCCGTAACCCCCAGTGCGACGTACCAGGCGGGCTCCCCTTCGTTGAGATCGTCAATTACCCCGATGACGCCCACTCCGGCCAACACGATGACATATGCAACAGCCCACCAAGGCATGGTTCTCCTCGCATGCAATCCGATGCATCCCGGTTACGACGTGGTTTCCTTCCCCCAATGGAGGGGGAAGGTTTCTTTCATGAAGATCGTACACACGAGCCCTGCGACGGCCGCCCCCAGCATTACAAGAAGCATTGCCTTGTATCCTTCCAGGGAATAGGCTCCGGTTGCCGTCTTGGGATACGCGTCCAGCAGCCGGCCAAGTACCGGTTGGGACACCGCTCCCCCGAGAAACGGAAACAGGTTGACGGTACCAACGGAAGTTCCCGCCATCTCCACGGGAAACAGTTCTTTGGTCGAGGTGAACCCTATGACGACAACGGCCGATCCCGAAATGGTAAGCAGGAGCATCACGGCGTACAACGCAACAACGGGAAGCCCGTCGGGGAAGATATTCAGGAACAGCACGAGGGCGGTCAGAATTACGGAGCACGCAACCAGGACCAATTTGCGGCTGAACAGCACTCTGTCGGAGAGATAGCTTACCAGGGGGCTTCCTATGATCAACCCCACCGCGGTCATGTTGAGGACCGCCGCTGCCTGGCCTCTCGTCATGCCATACGTATTCATGAAATAGGGCCCCGCCCACATGCCGGCAAAGCCGAAGAATACCCACATGAGACAGAAGAACCAGACGGCCAACGGCCAGAAGTATTTCTCGCGGACCACTCGTTTTGCGCCTTCCCACAGTGGTATTTCGTCGGGGGACAACACCTTTCCGGGTCCCTTGTGATCTATTTCCGCCAAGGAAGGCCACCCCTTGTCTCCGGGGCTGTTGCGGACGAACATACAGACTAGCACTGCGATGGCCAGGGTGACCGCTCCAATAATTGCGAATGCTGCGCGCCAGCCGAACCATCCCGTCATCCAGGCCAGGGGTGTGGCGGAAATCAGGGCTCCGACTCCGCCCATGGCCGCCAAAAGTGCGGTCATGAACGAGAATTCCGTTACCCGGAACCATTGGGAGAGTATCTTCATGGTAGGTATGAAGACCATGGATACGCCCAGTCCCACCAGAATCCGCGCCGCCACGGCGGACACGATTCCTTGTGCGAGACCGAGAAGCATACTGCCGATACCTGCAACGATGAGAAACAGAGTGACGGTCTTGCGCGGGCCAAGCGAGTCGGAGAGCAATCCTGCCGGGAATTGCATCAACGCGTAGGGATAGAAATAGGCCGATGCGAGGATTCCTACGGCTCCTCCCGAGACGTTGAGGGATTTCTGGAGATCCAGGGCGACGACTGCGGGGCACAATCGGTGGAAGCTGACAAGAACATAGGCTACGGCCATTATCCAAAAGATCGCCCACCGGTAGGTCAGGACTCTCCTCGCCGGATGTTGCTCCATGGTCACCTCTTCTTGCCGGGCGGGTAGACGGAGTTTGGAATCGGGAACCAAGAGCATACCAGATCTCGGGGCAAATTCGATCCCCAAATTTCCGCGGCCGGTCCACGAGCTTGGCGGATTTCAGACATTTTTGACATAATCTCAATTCATTGGTATAGTATGGGTGTCTGCACAAGTCGTACCCCGAACCAAGAGAACGAATATGATAAAGCCTTTCTTACGGGTGGCCTCCACCCAGGATGTCAGAGGTTCGCTCAGGGGGTTCGGCCCCCTTGATTCGGAAGATGTCGGGATTGACGGAGCGCTGTTCAGGGTAATCTCAGAGCCCATAAAGGCATGGGAAGATACCCCTGGATTCAGCCGTTCCACCATGGATGGATTTGCGGTCCGAGCATCGGATACGTTTGGTGCCGGTGAATCCTCCCCTGCCCTTTGCCGCGTGATCGGCGAAATCCTTATGGGCGAACTGCTTGACATGACGCTCAAGCGGGGCGAAACCGTGCGCATATGGACAGGTGGGGCGCTGCCCTCCAACGCCGATGCGGTGGTAATGGTCGAACACACAGAGGAGTTGGACGGGAACACCATCGAAATCCTCAAGGCGGTTGCGCCCTTTGAGAATGTGGTGCGTAGAGGAGAAGATTTCAAAGCCGGCGACACCCTCATGGAAGTCGGTCACCGGTTGAGGCCTCAGGATCTCGGCCTCCTCGCGGCGATGGGCCGATCTTCGGTGAATGTCTTCCGCAAGCCGGTTGCGGCCATACTCAGTTCCGGCGACGAGATCGTACCCATAGAGCAGACGCCGCCGCCAGGGTGTATGCGGGACGTGAACCGTCACACCATACACGCGTCGGTGCTCGAGGCCCATGCCTTACCCGTGTGGGTGGGGATTGCACCGGACAGACTGGACGCTCTGGCTGCTGCGATCGAGCAGGGCCTGCGATCGGCGGACATGGTCATCATTTCCGGCGGGAGTTCCATGGGCAGCCGAGACTACGTCATTGAAGCCATCGAGGCGTATGAAGATTCCGAGATACTCATCCACGGGGTCTCAGTGTCCCCGGGAAAGCCTCTCATCCTGGCACGGGTCGGCTCGAAACCGGTGGTCGGCCTACCCGGCCATCCGGCGAGCGCCATGGTGTGCTTCGAGCAGTTCGTCGTTCCTCTCCTGCGCAGGTTGGAAGGGGAGGACGTAGTCAATCCGTTTCTTCGGCCGGCGGTCAATGCGTATCTCACGCGAAATCTCCCGTCGAAGGAAGGAAGAATGGATTTCGTGCGGGTACGCCTCAAGGCCGAAGGTCAAATGATTACCGCGGCACCGGTTCTCGGCAAGTCCGGGATGATTTCCGCCATGGTGCGGGCACACGGTTTCATCCGCATAGACCAGGATTGTGAAGGACTGTACAAGGGAGATCCCGTAACCGTGAATCTCTTTTCCAATTGGATCGAGGAACGCGTTGAGAAGAAACATCTATCTGGACATGAAGGCGCCGGAGGAAGCTCTGGCAGTCTTTTTGAGTCGTCTCGACAAGAGAACCTTTCCCGCGTCTGAGACCGTCCATACGGCCGACTCAAGAGCCCGGGTCACCGCGGAACCGGTATTCGCCCGAGTCTCGTCGCCCGGCTTTCACACCGCGGCGATGGACGGCTTTGCGGTCCGGGCCCAAGATACCTTCGGAGCGGGTCCGGACAGCCCGCTCCGTCTGCATGTGGGCACGCAAGCCCGGCCGGTGAACACTGGACATCCGCTGCCCCCACAGACCGACTCGGTGATCATGATCGAGAATGTGAACTTCGAGGACGACGAGAACTTCGAAATCGATCAGGCCTTGGTTCCCTGGCAGAACGTCCGTAGGGTCGGCGAGGATTTCGTGGCTTCGGAAATGATCATCCCGGGCCGGCATCAGATCACTGCCTATGATTTGGGCGCGCTGCTTGCCGGCGGAGTGGTTTCGGTCAAGGTGGCGGCGAGACCGCGGGTTGTCATTATCCCGACAGGTTCCGAGCTGGTTCCCATCGAGAAGCTCGCTCAGGCCGGGCCTCCCTTCGCCGGTACGATCGAGTTCAACTCCGTGGTCCTTGCCGGTTTGGTGGAACAGGCCGGCGGAATTGCCCGAAGGCATGAGATTGTCGCGGACGACTTCGATTCCATCAAAGCGGTTATCCGGGAAAGTGTCGAATCGGACGCGGACCTCGTGGTGATTAATGCCGGCTCTTCCGCGGGGAGCGAGGATTATACCGCCGCGGCCATCGCCGAACTCGGCGAAGTCCTCGTACACGGCGTGGCCATGATGCCCGGAAAGCCCACCATCCTTGGCGTGGTGCGCAACAAGCCCGTGATGGGGAATCCGGGCTATCCCGTTTCAGCGATCATGTCCTTTGAAATATTCGGCCTGCCCGTTCTCGAAGCCATGCAGGGTCTTCCCCGGAATCACCGGCCGACGACAACGGCCGTTGCGGCGAGAAAGATCCCATCGAAGCTGGGAAGGGAGGAATTCTTCCGTGTAAAGCTGGGAAAGGTGGGGGACAAGAAGGTGGCCGCCACTCTCCCGCGGGGAGCCGGTTCCATCACCACGCTCACCAGGGCCGACGGGATCGTGAGGATCCCGGCCCGCAGCGAGGGGATCGAACAGGGAGCCAAGGTCGAAGTGGAACTGCTCCGCACGCCCGCACAGATCGACCGGACCGTGGTGATCATTGGAAGTCATGATCTGACCCTGGACGTATTGGCCGACGAGTTGATCCCCCGCAACGTCTATCTCTCCTCCAGCCATGTGGGCAGTCTCGGTGGGTTGCTTGCACTGAAGAAGGACAACGCGCATCTGGCCACTTCTCATCTGCTCGATGAGCGGACCGGCGCGTACAATTGGTCGTACATCAAGAAGTACATCCCGGAGATCCCCGTGAAGGTTTTCCACGGGGTGATGCGTGAGCAGGGGTTCATTGTGCCGAAGGGAAACCCCAAGTCTATTCTGACCTTCGAGGACCTTACCCGGGACGATGTGACCTTCGTAAACCGTCAAGCCGGGGCCGGCACCAGGGTATTGCTCGACCATCACCTTGACCGGGCCGGTATTGATCCTTCCCGGATACGCGGCTACGAAATGGAGGAGTACACCCATACATCGGTAGCCGTGGCCGTGCTTTCGGGAGTTGCGGACGTGGGGATGGGAGTGTTGGCCGCGGCACGCGCGCTTGGTCTCGATTTCGTCCCCGTGGCTGTCGAGCAGTACGACCTCGTCATCCCGGAGAAGCACCTGAGCGACGACAAGGTCCAAACCCTCTTGGAGACAATGCGGGGGGAATCGTTCAAGGAGAGGGTTCTCGCCATGGGCGGATACGGAGTCGACCGCACCGGCGAGGAAATCCCCGAGCCGGACTGAGTGCTTTATGGCATGAATATGGTCGCACAAGCTGAACCCTCTTCCCGGCGTAGGCCGGGAACCGGTCTCTTCTTCCTGGACCCCGGCCTGCGCCCATAGGCGCCAACTTAACCCTGTTGGTCGGGCTTGGAGTCTGGTACGGTACATTCATAACGTCCCGAAGGGACCCCAGATGTTAGCCGGGCCTTTCAAGGCCAGGAAATCATTCTCGCTTTACCCCGTTCTTCCGGGGGATTAATCCCCCGGCTAAATTCCTAAGTGCCTTCGGCACATTAAGATCGCTGCATCTCAACACCGAAAACGGTGTGCATGCCTTGATTCGTGTGCCGATTGAAGTACGGGTTGCCGGCCGGAATCGTGGAGTTAACGCCCATGGGCCTGCGCCGGGGAGACGACGGCACGCCCGTCCGTGAAGATGACGGGCATCCCTCGCAGAACGCGGGACCGTCCCACGAAACAGGTCAAAGGCTTCATGACAGTCCTTCGTAGCCCGGGCCTCCGTGCCCGGATCGTGTTCTTGCCGGCACCCAAGCCGGCTGCGAGCCGATAATGTGCGACCGGATTTAGGCAACGGGGCACTGAGCTGCGGGGTATTGAGTTCTCTGGGTAGGTCGGTGTAGTATGTCAATCCATGGACATGTCATTCGTATACAACATACCGTGGATTCACCTTGCGGCGGCGGCTGCGGTCCTGTTCGTCATAGCGGGCTTATGGGTTCTCCTTCTGCAGAAGTGCAATCCGGCGCTGGGGACTATGGACGCCCCGGACGCCACCGCTTACCTCCGGGGAAGTTGCGGCGACGCGATGAAGATTTCGCTGAGGTTTAAGGACGGCCGCGTAATCGACGCGAAGTATTGGACCGATGGATGCCGGTTCAGCAACGACTGCGGAGCCGCGGCAGCGCGGTTGGCCCTTAACAGGACACCCGAAGAGATCGCCGACATAGACTACCGGGCAATTGTAACGGAAGTGGGAGGACTGCCCGAGGAAGATTTCCATTGCGCCACTCTGGCTGCCGGCACTCTCCAAGAGTCATTGAGAAAATATTTCACCAGCGATTGAGAATTGCACGCGGTCCCGTGTTCCGCTTGACCTGGGGATACTGCTCTGATACAAATGAAAGCGGTTGGATTGACGGCTGGGTCCGTCACCCGGTGGCGCAGTGCTCGGAAGTGCTGTTGCCGTTTTTTTGTTGGGGCGGAGAAGAACCTTCCCGGGGAAGATCACCTGTTGTAGCCATTGATTACGGGTTGACCGTCGGAAAGCCGGGACAAAGTGAAGAGGAGACAATGAGCAGTCAAAAGCGTCCTATTTCGCCGGCAGGACACAGAAAACTGGCGGAAGATCTGGATCGGATGATCCGCATTGAAAGGCCCGCGGTCACTAAAGAGATCGAAATTGCTCTGGGCCATGGCGATCTCTCGGAAAACGCCGAGTACACGTACGCCAAAGAGAAACAGGCCCTGATTGATACGCGCATCCGTGACCTTCAGGACCGGATGTCGGCATGCGAGATCATAGATTTGTCGAATCGCCCCAAACCGGATCGCATAGTGTTCGGGTGCTCGGTCAAGATCGAAGATCTGGACTCCGGCGACCGGAAGGTCTACCGGCTTCTCGGTCAGGACGAGACCGACGTCGACAAAGGCATCATCTCCGTGACATCGCCGCT
>JAZDHD010000340.1:0-5753 GCA_043806215.1 Pseudomonadota bacterium
ATATGAATACTACTCACATAAAATCATGTCAAGCCTTTTTGCATTTTCCCGAAAACATTTCGTGTCGCTCCCCGGGGGCGTCTTTCCCCAACTTTGGGCCGAATGCCGATAATCTATTGAAACATGCCTTTGTTCAGTCCCGGGCGCCCCCAATGTCACAAGACTGTGGGTTGTTCATGCAGCGCAGTGATCCCAGTACCAACGGTCGGCACGGGAAGGCTCTCAACCCTGGGTCATATCGGTGACATTCGGGTTTTGGCCGGGATATAGTAAATGTTATATCAGGCACCGGCGTCTTAGTGCTCGGTTTCCCAATACGGTCGCACATTTTCGTCTCGCTTCCATGGTGAGCAATCCGGGGACACGATTCCGAGTTTTGCGTGGTCGCAAGGCGCCACCTGCAAAATCGGGTCATGTCCCCGGATTGTCTGGAAGACGACCGGCAGGATGCCGGTCCCACTGAGGAGGGCGTCCCGCGCAGAACGCGGGAGTCCCACGGTGTACCACCGGCTTGGTCTCTGTTCTTCGTAGCCCGGGCCTCCGTGCCCGGATATTCTTCTCGCAGGGACCCAACATGGCAACGAGACGACGATGTGCGACCGCATTTATGCCATAGAACCCTCAGTGGGAAGGGCTTCTTTCCCGAAACTCGCGAGGACGCCTCTCCGTCGGCCGCAGCAGGCGTAAGAAATCCAACCGAGTACTCTGCGGCTCGGGTCCTGTTGCGTATTTGCAGGGATGGTGGTACAGTCCGGACACCCTCGGGTGTGATGGACTTTCCGGGACATGTGAGACGCCCATCCCGGCAAGAACCACGGGGCAGGCCGAACTCGGCTTAACGGCATGGTAACTTCCCTCTGTTCTGAAACGGACCCCTTTTGTACGGGTTTGGAACGGCAACGGCCGCCCCCATGCCGGCTATCTACGGACTCTCGGGTCCGGTAAGGACGGCAGACCCGGCGGTAAGAACAGAGATTTCACAATAGGGGAGCGATGTGTTCAAGTTCGTTACGGAAAGCCTCATGACGAAGCTGGTGGGTTCATTCCTCATAGCTGCCCTTATTCCGCTTGTACCGGCGGCATACCTTGCGTACACCAGTGCGAGGGATGGCTTGCGGGAGCATTTGTTGACCGATCTTGTCGATGAAAGAAATCAGGCCGCCCGCGGTGTGGGGGATTACCTGCGGACAAGCCTCGCGGACATGTCTTATCTCATCGGAAGCCCTTCGGTTCATGCCATGTTCAAGGCGATGGGGGATCATTACGGTAAGGCATCCGTCCTCGACTACGCCAAGTCTCACCCCGACGCGCCCATTGACGCTGCAGACAGGGACTTCAAGAAACCGGCCGCGGACCATGGCCCGGTATTTCTGCGATTCTTGGACCGTTACAGGGAAGAGCGCGGCTACGAAGACATCCTACTGGTCGTGGGCGAAGACGCGGGACTCGTCATGTATACGGCGAAGGAGTTGTCCGATCTCGGCACCTCCCTGAAATCCGGACCCCTCAAAGACACGGAATTGGCCCGGGTGTGGCGGGAGACGGTCAAGGAACGCAAACCCGTGCTTGGGGATTTCCGCCGTTATGAGCCTTCGAAAACAGTCAGCTCGTTCCTGGGGGTGCCTGTGTTCAAATCCGGAGACGACCTGTACGGCGTGGCCGTCTTGCGGTTCGGCCCCAAGAGCATCAACGAGATCGTAGATAGAGCGGGGAGGATAGGGAAAACGGGAGATGCCTTTCTTGTCGGTCAAGACGGACTGTTGCGGTCCAAGTCCCGCCAATTGGGGGATGGGCTGTTGAACACCAAGGTACCTCTCGCATCCGCGGCGGCCGCGTTCCAAGGCAAGACCGGCCTGAGCGAAGTCGTTTCACCCTTGGGTGAAACGGTGCTGACTGCGTGGATGCCGGTGGGACTAACCGGGACACCGGGAGTAAAAGCGAGTTTCGATTGGGCGGTCGTTACCCGGATTAGCACTGCGGAAGCCTATGCAGCAGCCAAAAAACTTTCACACCGCATCATCTCGATTGCCCTGATTGCCGGTCTTGCCGTGGCGGTTCTCGCGTACTTGGCGGCCAGGGCCATCGTTGTCCCCTTGAAGGCAATCGCCGGACAGATTTCCCGCATAAGTGAGGGAGACTTGACAGTCGGCGCCCTCCATCTGAAAGGAAATGACGAACTGAGCAAGCTGGCCGATTCGACGGCCGACATGGTCCGGAACTTCAGAGACCAGATGAAGGGACTCATGGGAAGCGCCCAGGCCCTCTCCGCGTCTGCACAAGAAATATCCCTCACCGTCTCTCAGGTTGCCGAAAACACGTCGAAGATCTCGGCCGCGGTTGCGGAGACGACCGCCACCGCCGAGCAGGTCCGACAGGCGGCGAGTGTTTCCGGAGAGAAGGCTCGAGACGTGGCGCAGACCTCCCGGAAGGCGGTCGACATCTCCGAGGAAGGCGAGAGCGCTACTCGGGGCACGGTGGAGCGGATGAATCTCATCCGCCGACAGATGGAGTCCATTGCCGATACCGTTGTGAAGCTCAGTGAAGAGAGTTCGACCATAGAACGAATCATCGTCACCGTGGAGGATATTGCGGCGCAGTCCAATTTGCTGGCGGTCAACGCCTCCATTGAAGCGGCCCGGGCGGGAGACCAGGGACGTGGATTTGCCGTGGTTGCCAACGAAATCAAGATTCTTTCCGATCAATCCAAAGAGGCAACCGATCAAGTCCGCTCCATTCTGGAGAATACCAGGAAGAACGTCGGTGCGGTCGTCATGGCCACCGAGGAGGGAACAAAGGCCGTTGACAGGGGAGTGGAACAATCGGGTCAAGCAGGCGAGGCCATCAGGAATCTCAGCAGTGTCGTGGAATCGGCATCTCAGGCTGCGGAAATAATCGAGGCTTCCAGCGGGCAACAGTTTGTGGGTGTAGGACAGGTTTCCGGAGCCATGGCCGAGATCAATCGAGCCATTCACGACAATCTTGACGGAGTCCGGGACCTCGAAACAGCATCCCGTCAACTGGAAGATCTTGGACTGGGCCTCGAGGAAACCATCGGGAAATACCGCTTCTAACGGCATCGTGCCGGGGCCCCGCCATAAGCCGGCAGAACTGGGACACCAAGATCCGCCCGCTCGGTCCGGGGACGCCGGCGAATGCCTTCAGCCCCGGCCGCAGCCACGGAGGACCGTTATTCCTGGTGGTAAACTGCATATCAAGTGTGCTAGAATGAATATGTCGTTTCAGGTCGATCGTCACTTTCCCTCAAGTTCCGTACATTCTCGCCGGCCAGACTCTTCATCTCTGGCTGCCATTTCGAACGTGGTGGGATCATGAGCAGTCCGTTGCACATATTGATTGTCGAGGACAGTCGCCTCCAGGCCAAGCGGCTGATGAAATTCCTGATGGATCAGGGCTATGAGACGGCACATGCCGGCGACGGGCAACGGGGGCTCGAAGCGGCACGGAGCCGGCACCCCGATTTGATCATTACCGACGTGATCATGCCGGTTATGGACGGCTTTGAGATGTGTCGTTCCATCAGGGATAACGAGGATCTCTATCTGACTCCCATCGTCATGGTCACTTCCCTGTCGAATCCGGAAGACGTGCTCCGGGGGCTGGAGGCCGGCGCGGACTGTTATATAACCAAGCCATATGAAGGCACGGTCATGTTGTCGAGGATTCGCTCGGTGCTTGCCCTCCCACGGATGCCTCGGAACGGGGAAAACGACGGCAGGCTCCAGTTGGTCATGGGAGGGAAACGCTACGTGATCACTGCTGCCCGGCAGCAGATACTCAGCCTCTTGCTCTCCACCTACGAAGACGCGGTTCTCCAAAACATGAAACTCCGGGACATGAGAGCCAAGCTCGTGGGGCTCAACGAGACGCTCGAAAGAAGGGTTGCGGAACGCACGTCGGAACTCAGGGAAGAGATCGTCCAGCGCAAGGCGGTCCAGGCTGAGCGGGAGAAGCTCATCGAGGAATTGACCGCGGCACGGGACGCTCTGCAATTCAAGGCCACCCATGACGATCTCACAAGCCAGTGGAACAGGCCGACAATTCTGAGGCGCCTGGAATTGGAATTGATACGCTCCGGGCGTGAGAGGACTCCGTTGGGGATAGCGATCCTCGACATAGACCTTTTCAAGCAAGTGAACGATTCATCCGGCCACTTGGCCGGGGATGCCGTCCTTCGGGCCGTGGCGAGAAGAATTGTAACGGTGGTTCGACCGTACGACTCGGTGGGGCGCTACGGCGGTGAAGAGTTCCTTGTCGTCCTTCCCGGATGCGACAGGAACAGGGCTTGGCAAGTTTCCGAAAGACTGAGACTGTCGTTCAGCAAGTTTCCCGTCAAGACCCGGGAAGGAACGTTCACTATCACGATGAGCATCGGCGTTACCACTGTGGAAGGCGGAACGCAGGCGCAACTCAGTTCCGTCATCCGTGCCGCGGACGAAGCCCTGTACCGGGCCAAGAATAAGGGCCGCGACTGCGTTGAAGCATCGTGGGACTTACAGTCCCCATCCCCTCCCCGCCTGTCGTCCACCCGTTGAGGTTCGGCTTCGACGCGCGGGGTTGCCGGTCGCTCCCATGGATCCGAGTCCCCGTTCCCATCCCGCCACGTTTTCGAGGGGCAGAACACGGTTTCGTGTCCCCCGAAAACGCGGAATCAACTTGCAAGGTTTGTTTTAGGACCGACAATAAAGGCGAGGCTCTCTTGCAGGCACTTGATACCGATATCGGCAGACTTCTGCTTCATTACTACCATGCACTTCTGGAAAAGTTCGGTCCGCGGAGCTGGTGGCCGGCGGAAACCCCTTTCGAGGTTTGCGTGGGCGCCGTGTTGACCCAGAATACCGCGTGGAAAAACGTGGTCAAGGCCATCGACAACTTGAAAGAATCCGGGATGCTGAATCCGCTCACGCTTTCCGGGACTCCTCTCGACCGGATCGCAGACGTCATTCGTCCTTCCGGCTATTACAATGTCAAGGCTAAGAGGCTACGAAACTTTGTGGATCATCTCGTGGAGGAGTATGAGGGGGATCTCGACCGGCTGTTTTCCCTTCCCGCGGGAGAGTTGAGAATGGAACTGCTCTCCATCAACGGAGTAGGCAAGGAAACTGCCGACAGCATCATACTCTACGCGGCTTGCAAACCGATCTTCGTGGTCGATGCATACACCAGACGATTGGTCTTCAGGCACGGCCTCATGGAAGAACCCACGGATTACGACGCGATCCAGGACTTCTTTCACCGCAACCTCCCCCGGGAAGTGGATTTGTTCAACGACTTCCATGCTCAGATCGTTGCCGTGGGACATCATTACTGCAGGAAGACCCCGCGTTGCGCCGAGTGTCCGCTCAACCGGTTTCCTGGGGACGCCGGTGCGAAGCAAGGGAATATGAACATCCTCCGGAACTTCGGGTCCAAGTGGTCTTTGGCGTAATGCGGCGACACATTCTGCTCCGGTTGCCGAGTCCGAGAACCTGAAGGAGAAATCTCCGGGCACGGAGGCCCGGGCTACGGATGACTGCCACGAAGCTCACTTCCGAACGTGCGTGCGACCGTATGTCTGAAAATCCCCTTCCTCTCGTTCTCGTAGGGGTAGGCCCCCGGAAATTGTCTCAAAACTCAAATATGCGCCCAAGTAGTGGCACGTCGCGGTGTAGGGGCGGGTTTCATACCCGCCCGATTCTGGGTGCTCGATTGCGGGCGGGTGTAAAACCCGCCCCTACAGAGGTCTGCAGCAAACG
>JAZDHD010000341.1:0-7799 GCA_043806215.1 Pseudomonadota bacterium
CGCGGCTCGATGACGGAAAACCAGACGAACGTTACTACCACTCCGAAAAGATTTGCGGATATGTTAATCAACGGCACCGCGGACAAACGTCTAACAGCCCGGGAGGCCAACATCTTACTCATACGTCGCCCCTAAGGAACCCGAATGAACCGACCGATTGCGCACCCGTTTCCATCGCGGGTGCGCCGCTAGTGTACTACACCGCGGTCCATATTACGAGAGGGTGGGGGTTGTGACGGGCGGTCGGTTTGAAATTTCCGCAGACGGTAACAAGGCTTATCTGGAGGCCATGGAAGGCGCGGTTCGATGCGACATTGATTACTCAATGCGAGTTAAGCTCTGTGGCTTAGAATCTCTTTCGGCTGAGGGGCTGCAGGATCTGTCCTCCATCCTCTTTCCTGACATAATCTGCTGAGATTTCTCTAATAACACATCATAGATTACACGTTCATTTGGGATATGGACGGGTTCTAGGATTCGATCCGTTTGTGGTCTGCGAATAGTCTTCATCGGTTATACCTCCGCCTCTGTCTTGAAAATTCTCTGATACTCTTTTTCGATCTTCTTTATCTTGTCTTGCAGCTCATCTTTGTATGGAGCGAAGAGTGGAATTTCTCTCTGTCGCTTCTTGCCGCGATCAACGTACTTTCCAGATTCTTTTCGCTCTCTGTGGATGCCAAAAAACTGGTCATACTGATCAGGAGCCACCCCCACATAAGCTTCAAAGGTAACCTTATCATGTTGAGCTTGCGAGGAGTCATTTACTGCGTCGGAATGTAGTTTTACCGCCAGACTCTTTTCGTATGGTTCGTAATATACTACTCGATTAATCCCCGCGCTGATAATGTGTTTAGCGCAATAATGACATGGATATGTAGTAGTATAAAGTGTCGAGCCGATCAATCCGCTTACCCCGGTTCGTGCTATGCCTACAATTGCAGCCATTTCGGCGTGAACGGCCCGGCAGTATTCTATGAGTTGCTTAAGCCTGGTCTTTTGAATTGTCTCGATCACCTTATCTAAAGTGTCTTGCTCTGTGTTCTTCAACAAGTCGGCTTTCTTCAAAGCAGTAAGTATTTGCGACGCGATTTCAGCTTGTTCTGCATTATTGTAACACTTTCCTCCGCGAGCCCAACACCTCATATCTTTGTCCGACATGGTATCATAGAGGCCGCCGCCAAATTTCGGGGCATCATTACACCCTGTCGCCATTACTTCACCCTTCGAATTCAGTATGGCGGCCCCGATTTGCCGAGACAAGCAAGCCGATTGTTTCGCAGCCTGAAAGGCCAAGCTCATCCCGAATTCATCTTTCCTGGGGGTAATTATGGTTGAACCAAAGATCAGGTCTACGAGCCTCTCGGTTTCACTGCGAATTTCATCCGGAGTAGAAAACTCATTTCGGACAATGTAGTCCGAGCGCATAATGGTGTCAATAGCCTGCTGCCCATAAGGAATTTCCTCAGCGGAGTCTTTTTGAGACATCAGGTCAAATCCTTGTCTGTCATATCCCTTTCTTTCTCTCAGTCTTTCAAATCGCAATTCGTTGTTGCACATGACCCCTATGGTGAAAAATGAGCCGCTGAAGACATATCGCAAGTAATCCGCTTCATCCGGATGCTTCAAACTGTCGAGTATAAACGCAAGCCTCTTGCTGAGGCCCTGTGTATTCAGCTTGGGAGCAATGAATCTTGATACGGCGGCAACCACAAGAGCGGCGGTATCGCGATTCCGCCACTTGTTGCCCCAATCCTGTAGCTTTTGGGTTCGTTCAGATGCGGTTGGATATCTTTCGCGGAAGCGAGTCTCCAGCTGGTGGAGGTTTTCGGCAGTAAGTTGGTCCCCTATTTCCCCGCCACCAAGGAGTTGAATCAGGGTAGAAATCTTCAGAATTTCAACTTCATATTTATATATGTGGAGCGTATGCCGGAGCTGATCAGCGACAAATGAGGTACCACTTCCAATTTTGCCAGTTATTCCAAACACTAATATGGCGGATCTCTCCTCCATGCCAACCACCCGCCTCCTGAGCGTGCTGAGGCCCCATATCATGTCGACCTGTAAGCGTCAAGAAAAAAGCGCATGCAAGTTCGACGCCAACGCGCTCCATTCGCCTGAGTTGGAAGCTCTTGAACTGACCCACTACCAAGTTTTCAGACGGCAGGGTAAACAGCTCCGAGCCGTACGTCGGGCCGCTGCAACCGGCGAAGGCGGCCACGGAGACACGTACGCGGCAATCAGGTCAGCAGCCGGGTCGCCGAGCTCGTCATCCTTCGCGACCTGAAGTAGAAATCGAGCGCTTCGGAAACGATCTGGTTGGCATCCTCATTTTGAGTTTCGACTTCTTCCCAGAGGTCTCTGGGGATGGACACCTTCTTGGTGACACACGGAGCCTTTTCCAGGGATTGACGAAGCTGTTCCTTGATGGAATCGAGGTATGCGAGGTACTTGGCCGCGATCACTCCGCACTGAGGACATTCTTCGTATTCCCTGGTCTGAGGCATATCACATGCCGGACATACCCAGGCGATTCTCAGGGCGGCGGGGGCGGGAGACAAACTTGCTCCGGACCGTTCTTCCGGAGATGAAGAGCCGATTGTCCGCCTGTTGATCACCTCGATCTTGGCGATAAGCCGAAACAGATCGTTCAGATTACGGTGGGAAATGTCGACGATGTGAAACCCTGCAATCCGGTTTCCGTGCAATCCCTGCCTTCTTGACCAGCGGCATTGGGCATCCAGAACGATCCGTCCGGTATCGAAAAGATCGTCCGCCATAATGACCAGCGTGACCACGGTCATGGGTCCGGTATCGATGCCTTGTGTTTTGAGCCCCTTTGCGGAGATGTCGAGCACGAGCCCCTTGTCGTCCATCTTCTTCAGGTCGAGAACGGATAGAGGCATCGGGATGTCGTGGCGGGGGTACAGCCTTTTGGGGCTTAAACCGCCTTGGACTTCATCTTCGGTGGGGATCCGTCCGTAGAGGGCGCCCGGGTCCGGTATGATCTCCTCGATCTGACCGTACAGGTTCTGGCATTCCCTGGGCGACAGTCGGTACTTTCCCATCAACTGGGAAGTGGTCATCCCGGAGCGGATGTCCTTGACGAACTGAGTGGCTTTGATTTCCCGCTTATCAGGCATTCTCGACAATCTCCATCCCCGGTAACGTTTGCCTTCGGTACTCGCGGTGGATCCGTGCTCATTTCGACAAAGAAGCGTTGTCGGATCTTCGCACCATCGCTGTATTGCTTAAGGCGCGTTGCGTGACGACCGCGGGTCCTCGCCGGCACAGCGGGTCTGCCCGGCAGATGCGATCTTTGCTTGCCGTTCACGCCGATTGGTAAACACGATGCATGCACGGCAATCGATAGTTCGATCCGCAGGTGCAAGTGTACCAAAAAAACAGTGTTTCTGTCAACCTATGGGGGAATCTTTTCTTCTGATTTTGGATCGGTCCGCCGCGGTAGTTTTGAACCCGGTCTTATAGACCGGGGCGTCGAGGTAAGCGATCTTCCGGACGCATGAAACGAAAAGAGCCTAAATTACGGCGCACACACGGCGCGGGGCTTTTGCCGTCGGCTCATGCGGGACGTTTATTGTCCGTCCGGTCCGGGCTCGGAAGTTTTTCTCACCGACGGATCATTTTTCGATGGACATATTACACGTTCAGGTGTCCTATAGCCGATGCCGAATTGAAATGATTCTGCGCGTGCAGGTATTCCACGGCTCCAAGCAGGATGTAATCACATTTGACCCACTCGAAAGGGGGGCGTGTGGTTACTCGGGCACCCCTTCCGCCTCGGGCCTGCTGCGGTACATATGCCGAGGCCGCTCGTGGAACGCAGGGCTTGCATACGCAGAACGGCAACAATTTCCATGTGATTTGTGGAGCAGGAGGCGACTGAAATACATGGCCAAGAAGAGCGTTTTGAAAAAGATTACCCCGCGCGGCAAGCGGGAACGGTCCGTAGTCAGAAGCTTAGGCCCGGTGAGGAGTCTGGAGGAACATGTCGCTCAGGACTGGTGGCATAAGATATTCAATTCGCTTTATCTCAAGACCGATGGCGATGTGGTGGAAGATTCACGCATTACCACGGAGGAAGTCGACCAGGTTTGTCACTGGCTGAGATTGTCCGAGGAACATCGAATCTTGGATCTTTGCTGTGGGCAGGGACGCCATACCCTTGAACTCGCGAAGAGAGGATTCGCCAACGTCGAAGGTTTGGACCGTTCCCATTATCTGATCCAGAGGGCACGCCAACGAGCCAAGACCCTGGGGCTGACGACGAAGTTCAAGGAGGGGGATGCGCGGAAACTCCCTTACAAGACGGACGAATTCGACGCGGTACTCGTTCTGGGAAACAGCTTCGGATACTTCCATACGGTGGAAGACGACCTTCGCGTGATCAGGGAAACGGCTCGGGTGCTCAAGCCTTGGGGACGCCTGCTCATCGACCTCGCGGACGGGGAGTTCTTGAGGGACAGTTTTCAGAAAAGGTCATGGGAATGGATAGACGACAACCTGTTCGTTTGCCGTGAACGCTCGCTCTCTGCGGACGGACAACGGATGGTGTCCCGGGAAGTCGTAACCCATGTCTCCAAAGGAGTCCTGGCCGATCAGTTCTATGCGGAACGCCTCTACTCGAGGAATCAGGTTGCCGAACTCTTGCAGGAAACAGGGTTCCGAGACGTATCCTTCCCCGCGGAATTGTCGCCGGATTCGGCAAGGGCGCAAGACCTGGGAATGATGGAGAAGCGATTCGTCGTCACGGGCCGGATCCGGAAACAATGGACATCGGTCCGGCGGAAGAAGGCTGCCGCGGATAGGCATGTGGTAGTGATTCTGGGCGATCCCGGGAAACCCGATCCCTTGAAGCCGCAGTCTGTTTTCGATGACGACGATTTCTACACCATAGACCGGATGAAAGGGGTATTCCGCGAGATAGAAGGCTACCGGTTCACCTACTTGACCAACCATGACACGCTTATCCGGGACCTGCTGGGCCTTGTGGGCCGGGCGGATCTCGTTTTCAACCTCTGTGATGAAGGATTCGGAAACGATCCCCGGAGCGAACTGCACGTGCCCGCTCTCCTGGAAGCGCTGGGAATTCCCTATACCGGTTCGGGGCCTCAGTGTCTGGCCTTCTGCTATGACAAGTCTCTGGTCCGCGGGATAGCCAAGGAAATGGGCATACCCGTACCGCAAGCACATTTCATCAAGCCCGAGGACTGCTCCTATGACCTGCCGATTCCTTTCCCGGTTCTGGTGAAACCCAATTTCGGAGATTCAAGTTTCGGCATAACGGCACAAAGTGTGGCCTATGACGCGGAGGGTCTCATCGATGCCATTTCAGGCATCCGGCGCAATCTTGGCTACGAAAAACCGATCATTGTGGAAGAGTTGCTCACCGGCAGCGATCTCACGGTGGGGATCATAGGAAACCCGCCGAGTTCGTACACGGTCCTCCCCATGGCTGAAGAAGACTATTCCGCCCTGCCCGGAGACCTTCCGCGGATCTGCGGGTATGAGGCAAAGTGGTGTCCGGATTCACCCTATTGGCGGATACGGTCGGTTCCGGCCGTTCTGCCCCCGCGTACGCAGAAGGATCTCATCGAGTGGTCAACCGTGCTTGCCGAACGGCTCGAGTGCCGTGACTACACGAGGTTGGATTGGCGGCTCGACGCGACGGGGCAGCCCAAGCTCCTTGAAGTGAATCCGAATCCGGGCTGGTGCTGGGACGGTCACTTGGCAAAGATGGCTTCCATGGCCGGCATAACCTATGCCGAAATGCTCGTTTCCATACTCAGGGCGGCCGAAGAACGGCAGGCACTGCCCTCGGCGGGCCAAATGTGAAACGGCTGTTCGACCGCTGAGATTTCTTGGGGCTCAATGTAAGGGCTGATGGCAGCAGCCGAGAACGTACGTGTTGCCGAGGCCGGCAACGGAGTCGATCTCCACGCCGGGAGAGCGTAGCGGTTTCTGTTGCGAGTCATCCCCGCTTGGTGTACGGCACTGAGAACGAACGGAACAATTGGCAATCGATCGGTAAAGGGCAGGGCATCCACTGGTCCGGCAAGAAACTCGATATTCATTTGGCCGGAGGACCGATCCGGTTGAAGACCTCTTCAGCGGAGAATGTCTTCAACTCACCCCGTTCAAGCGCATCGAGACGGTCTTCAGCCTCGATTGCCCACAACTCTTCGATCCTTCTGTCGGCAGGCGTATCGAGACTCGACAGCAGTCGTTCCGCGATATGAACCCGCTCATCAGGCGGAAGTGCGAGAGCCTCTCGGAGAAGTTCGGTGCTTTTTGACGTCACGGAGACCACTCCTTTCTCTTATTGGTCTTAGCATAGAACATGAGTTGCGTAAATCAGTTGTTCCTATACATCGGAGTGATCTCCGGCGGCCAACGTTAAGGGAATGCAATGATGTCAATCAGTGGATTTGTCTGGGAATTCTGGGGACATAAAGGGCTCACGTACGCAAATACCGGATGAGCCGTAATCATCTACGATTACGCAGACCTTCAGGTGCCTATCTTGGCCGGGATGTACGACCGAGGCCGATCCGGATACAAGGCCATCGGCTACGAGCTCTGCGCCCAATGAGGTCAATATTCATCGCCATGGGGGACGGGGCGACTCAACATTTCGGATGACCAAGAGGATCATATGAACAAGCCGATTCAGATAAGGTTGTTGTCCAAGCAGGAGGCCGCAAGCCTTACTGGTACATCGAGGTTCAACCTTCTTAGGCCTGCACGCTGCAAGAACTGCGGTAACACCTATGATTTCGAGAGAAGGGTGTTCGGAGTGGGAGGCGTACCAAAAGCTGATCGAAGCTCTGATGACACACAGGCTCTCATTGCCTATCATGTAAGAGAGAACTTCGACGTAGGATATGTGTTCTTCAAGACTTACCGGGACAGATTCTATGTCGACAGTGCTGTATGCAGGAAGTGTGGCTCGACGCTTGTTACGTTCGATATCGACCTGACGGATGAAATACTGGCAAAAGCATCAAGGATAGCGGGAAAGCCTGCGGAACAAGTCCGTGCGGACATAGAGGCCCTTGCCGACACAATAACGGTACACCGTCGAAAGGTAGAACAGAGCGCCAACGCGGACACGGCAAGCCCCGCCCCCAAGCCAATCGTCGAGCAGACCAATCAGAAGAGTAGGATGGACAGAAAGATGTCAAAACTGGGGACAGAGAAAAGACCAATTGCCGTTCGAGTGCGGACAGAGCAAAGGGCAAGATATGTAGCAGAGCAATGCGATGCGAACGGTTGGCATTATGTCATAGGGATAGAACCCGATAAACCGGAAGACATCAGAGACCTGGAGAAGGCATCAAATCCTCCCGTGCCGGCCCAGTCCGACAAGATCAGTCGAAATGACCCCTGTCCCTGTGGAAGTGGAAAGAAGTACAAGAAATGTTGTGGCCTGAGAGCTCTGTGAACTCCGCCAACGGCATTGCAATGCCCCGAAAGGAGCCCGCTGGAGATTGCCCAGGATTATTCGGTAGGGGGCTCTGCTATTTTCGAATTACTGCACTCGACATTGGCAACAAACCGGAACAGACAACTTGGATAGTCCAATGCAAGACAAGGAATTGGAAGAATTTATTGGAGAGTGGCATTATGACGAAGCGTCGCATCAGTTCGCCAAAGCCCTCGGGAGATACTTGTTCGAATTCATCGATCACCTACGCAAGCAGGACTTCTCGGAAAGAACTGTCTGCAAGCACATGGACAACTGCTGGTGCATAGGGTACCTTGAATGTGCTTTCGGGTAT
>JAZDHD010000342.1:0-17324 GCA_043806215.1 Pseudomonadota bacterium
GGCCGTGAAACCGATTGATACGGGAAAGATACTGACTCTCATTGGAGAAATCTGCGACAGGAAACCTCCAATCCCTCCCCAATGAGGCATCCCCCCATGATTCGGGGATCAGAACCGACCATGAAAGCCCCCGGGACTCCGAGTCGAAGACCGGGCGGACCCCGGTGGATAGGCATTCCCAGGCTGTAGGGGCGGCCCCCTGTGGCCGCCCGGGTTAGGCACGGGGGCCTACCCCTACGAGAACGAGAAGAAAGAGGACTTTCAGGTAGATACGGTCGCACATTTTCGTCTCGCCGCCGGCTCGGGTGCCGGCAAGAACAAGATCCGGGCATCCCGCGCGGAACGCGGGCCCGGGCTACGAAGGGCTGTCATGAAGCCTCAGACCTGTTTCGTGGGACGGGCCTCCCGCCCGTCATCTTCAAGGGCGGGCGTCACTGCCCGCCGTCTCCCCGGATTGCCGTTTATGGCGCCTTGTCAACCGACTGTAACCGTGCCGAGAAAACCTGCCCCAAGGAGTGTAAGCGTGGTCAGATACGTTGCCACGTTGACCGCCAAAGCGCCTACCGTAATCTCGCTCCTGCCCGCCTCGATCCACGCCCACTTGATCGGCTTCCACGAGATCGCCACCGTGGTTATCGAAACCAGACAGAGAATCGGAAATACCTTCACCGCCACCGCCAACACAATAAGCGCGTAGATCAGGGCCATGAGTACCGAGTAGAGTCTGCCCGCAGCTTTCCGGCCAAGGACAATCACGAGGTTCTTCCGACCGCCCAGAATATCCGCCTCAAAGTCCGGGAATTCGCACAAAAGCAAGAGATTGAATGAGAGAATGGCCGCCACCATTCCGGCTGCTATACAGGTCATGGAGTAGGACTCGGTTTGAATGAAGGTGGTGCCGACAACCGGCAGGAGCCCCAGTGCCAATGCGGCGAAGATCTCCCCCAGCGCGTTGCGCTGGAGAAACTCCGTGTACGAGATCACCGCGAAAACCCCCACCAATAAGAAAGAAAGAAGTCGGATATCGATGAGCCAGGCCAACAGCATGAGAATTCCGGATCCCATTACAAGGCACGCGATCCCGGCTGAGTAAAGGTCGCCCGGTTCAATGGCTCCACTCCCCAGCATTCCGCTGCCGCCGCTGAACGGTGTTGGAGACGTGTGGGAGTCGATACCCGTATGGAAATCGGAATAGTCGTTGAGGAACATAAGGCTTGATTGAAGCAGAACAAGCCCCGCCAGGGCGAGAATCGCCCGCCACAAGAAGAACGAGCCTTCCGCCGCCGCCACGGCCGTACCCAGAAATACCACCGCCGCCGGCAGCGTCAGCAACGGAGCCCTGATTGCCTTCATCCAGTATCCAATTCTTGCAGTAAACCTGTGCCGGAGCGCCAATATTTCTCTTACCTTCACTGGGGTCTTAACATTCTTCGCCATCCGGGCACGCGCAAGTCCAATAACGCTCGAGAATCACAATTGATTCAAACACCAGTGGAATCGCGGCGAAGCTTCGCGGGCCGTAAGCACCTCCTGTCGAGATCGCTTTGACCGGTCCGTGGCGAGTATCCCAAACGAGTCCTGGGAAACGGACTTCCTATATCGGGGCTTATTTCAACCTCGATTTCCCAAGTATAACCATAAGCCGGCCTCCGCCCCGCAGTCAAGGGCAATCCCGAGTGTGCCGCCTCCAGCCAATGCCATAAGGGATCGGAAGTTGACTGCCGGACGACCCTTATGGTACGATGGTTGCCGACAAAAGGCTATAACGTGAAGTCCGCGAGGAAGACAATTTTCTGGTTGGGGCTGTTCTCGATCAGCCTTGGAATGGTGGCTCTCGTTTTCGGGGGAATCATTCTCGTGCTGGAAGTGGTCCTTCCCTCCCGTTATCCCATGTACCGGGAAATGCGAGCCGCGATGGTCGATGTGGACCACCGGCTGAGGCCGAACGGATCCGACGTCAATGAAGACGGCATCAGGAGCAGACGGACTTCAGGCGACATTTCCCCGGATGATCTGAGCGTTGTCGTTTTGGGCGACTCATTCGTGTACGGCTGGCGGCTTAAGGACTATCAGGCCCTGCCGCAGCAATTCGAGAGAGCGGCATCCATCAAGTATCCGGATCTTCGCATCAAGGTCGCCAACTTCGGATGGCCCTCGTCTTCCCCCCTGCTCAGCTTGGGACTCATTAAGGACATCGGGAAGAAATATCGGCCGGACTACGTAGTGCTGTGCCTCGACATGACCGATTTTGACGACGACATCATCTATGACCTTGCCAAGAAGAAGAGAGGGCCGTTTCGATGGGCCCATCTCGCTCCTGGAACCGTTTTTTCTTTGACGGCTCTGGCAGCCCTCGCCTCATGCAGCTCTGAAACGACCGCGTGGTTGTTCGAAGAATTGGCCGGGTTCCCCGGCCATCGTTACCTGGTGACGAAAATGCCCTTATCGGAGACAGGGAAGTATTTCCGCAACACCGTCAAGAACATCGATCAAATATACAATTACTGCCGTGATCACCTGGGTGCGACTTTTGTTCTGGCCATCTTGCCGAGAAGTTTTCAATACAGCGCCGGCGAGTGTCCCCACAGTTGGGAACGCGGCTCTTACGGCATCTTGGGTCCCCACTGCCTGGAACCGTTCAGGTACTTTCAGATCCATTCCAAGAGAGTGGATTATCCCATAGTATCTCTATTGGACGCGTTCAAGAGAGCGAAGACGTTCCCGCTCTACTTCCCGGACGATCCCCACTGGAACGAAGCCGGGTGCAAAACGGCTGCGGAAGCGCTCCTGCAGTTCTTCGAGCGACAAGGGTATTTCACCGATGCGAAATCTCGCGGCCTGCATCCCGAACCGCATGCTCGTTGACGCCTGTTCGACACAAACCGCAGGTACGGTGACGGATCATTCATCGAGGTTGACAAGAGACGCGACATGCTTCATTTCTCCTTTGTCGTACCACGATGCGTGATCGGAAATCGTCCGGAATCCGGCGAGGCGACGTGCAGGTGCAAAATGAGACAATCCGGGCGGGCCTGAAGACATGGAAGGTGTCGTTCATCTCGAATGCTGCCCGGTTCATTTCAGACATATCGGCCCGCCGATGGTTTCCTGCATCGCTCGGCCTTCTCGCCGTGCTCCTCATGATTCCTTCGATACGGCATGGATTCATGTTGGACGACTTCCTCTGGCGGGCACGACTTCTCGAACCGCTCCATCTATGCCGGCACCTGTACGGCACCGGGTGGGTACAACCTGATTCCTGGGAGTTCACGCGGGTTCTCTGGGATCTCTTTGCCGCGTTCCGCTCGGCCGAGGACACCAAGGCACTCGTCGACTCCGGAATCGCGCCATGGTGGACCGACCGGGCGGCACGACTGGCTTTCTTCCAGCCGCCGACCAATTTGACATATTGGTTCGACTACAAGTTATGGCCGGATTCTCCCGCTCTGATGCATGTGCACAACATTCTCTGGTTCGGTGCGGCAATCACGGCCGTGGCTTATCTTTACAGAAGGCTTTCCGAGTCTCCCGGCGTTGCCGGGACCGCGGCGTTTCTCTACACCATCGATGAAAGCTTCTACAATCCCGCTGCCTGGATTTCAAACAGAAGCATCCTGACATCGTTGTTCTTTGGAACTCTGGCCATACTGACACACCACCACTGGAGGACTCGCAAATCGGTTCCGGCTTCGGTTCTCTCGCCCATCCTCCTTCTCTTGTGCCTCCTGTCCAAGGAGTTCGGCGTGTCCGTACTGGCCTATTATCTCGCCTATGCCTGCTTCATGGAACAGGGGGGCTGGAGTAAACGTGTTCTGAGCTTGGTTCCAAGCGTTGCCTTAGTGGGAATCTGGAAACTCTTTCATGCCGTGTCGGGCTATGGCGTGTCCAATGTGGGGCTTTACCTCGATCCGCTGTCTGAGCCGTCCAGAGTCGTTGCGGCAATCGTCGAACGAGGCCCCGTCTTGCTCCTTGCTCAGTGGAGCCTGGTTCCCGCCGCGCTTTACAATTTCCTCACGCCGTTTTTCCAGGACGCCTTATGGTGGATCGCCATCCTCTACCTCGGGGCCGTGTTCCTCATTATGGGGCCCCTTCTCCGCGGGAACCGAACGGCCCTTTTCTGGGCGGTCGGCATGATCCTAAGCCTCGTTCCGGCAACCTGTACCAGCGTTACGGAAGACCGGACTCTCCTTTTCGTCGGCATCGGTGCCATGGGACTGACGGCGCACTTCATTGCCCGCGTGCTTGACGGGACGGGACGGCCGGCTCATGGACGCACATGGGGAGTTGCCGCCTGGAGCCTCTGTGTCTTGCTCATCTTCACTCATGTGGCCGGAGCGGGAGTAGGCAGAGTCATAAGACCGTATTGTGTGGAAGGGTTCAAGGAGTACTTCTTTGAACCGGCCATACGCATACCGGTTGATCCCGGCCTCGTGAATCAGGATCTCATCATTGTGAACGCCCCAAGTCCCCTCTACTTCACCTATTTCCCGTTCGTGAGAGCCTATCGTGAGCTTCCGGTTCCAAGAGTCGCCCGCGTGCTGGCGCCCGCGTTCGGTACAATGCAGCTTACCCGCACCGGACCAAACGAGATAGTTCTCCGTGCCCGGTCCGACAGCATGCTTTCAGTTGAGAACGCCCGGCAATTGCCGCCGGCGGACAGCATCATCCGGTATATGCACGATGTGTACGGGTACCGTAGAACCATCGGCCTTTTCCGGAAAGATCCGTGCGGCATGGTACCCGGAGACCGCACCGCTTTGCCGGGGTTAACGGTCCATGTACGCAAAGTCTCGGAGGACGGTTGCCCGAGCGAGGTCTCCTTCGCGTTTTCCGTTCCACTTGACGACGGTTCGCTCAGATGGCTGCAATGGGATTGGCGGACCATGACGTATCTCCCGTTCGTTCCACCGGATGTGGGGAAATCGGTTGTGGTCCGGGGAGTCTTCTGATTGCTTCAATGGCACCAATACGGTCACGTACTCAAGGCAACGATCCCTGCTTTGGTAGCGCCGGCCTCCGTGCCGGTACTCTTTGATCGGGCGCCCGGCGTCCCTGCCCGCCGTCTCCCCAGCGAAGGCCGGGGTCCGGGAAGAAGAGACTGGTCCCCGGCCTACGCCGGGAAGACGGTTCACCTTGTGCGACCGTATTTGTGCCATGAAGCACTAAGGACCCGGCGGACGTCCCTCCGGATCAAGGAGCTTCATCCTCTTGATCTCCGACCACACATAACGCCCCAGGATCTCATGTCCGTACGCGGTCGGATGGGGATCGTGGTTTATCAAATACGGCGACCTTCCCTGTTTCAGCGTCTCGCGCAAGGCTGCAAGCCCGTCCACAAAAGGTATGGAATGCTCTTGAAGATTGCTGCGGATCGAACTCCAATTCTTCTTCTCGTCGCCCACCAGACGTTCGTACGCCGGAGATGCCTTGATCTTACCCTGCTTCATCAAGTCCTCCATTGCCAGTTCCTTTGTGGGCAATAGGAGAACCAGAAGCCGGACGCCTTTCTCCTTGAGACGCCGGTTGACGAGGTCGATGGCTTCCAGAGACAACCGCAAACCTTCACGGGTCCGTGGATCGCTCCGGTCCACACCCATGAATCGATACGACGGCGTCAGGATGGTCCGCACTTCACCGTATTCGAACGCTTCCCAGGGCTCGAATCCGGCGGCCCGGTACTTGAGCCAAAACCACGGCCAGGTATGATGGGGAATGAACAGACGTTTGGTCAGCCACAAGAGCCCATAGATCTTCGAGTGCTCCCCCAGAAGGTCCTTGAGCTTACGGTGAGGCTCGAACGCGGCCGCCGACGCTTCATCCACGGGAGATGTGCGGTCAAGATCCGAGAACTCGGCCAGCCGCTTCGGGTCTGTTGTCTTGAGTCGCGGAATCAGGTCCCATTTGTACACCATGCTGTAAGAATCGAACAGGTCGTTGCCCATGTACAGAGTCAGGATCACCAACTTCGGCTTGAGAGCCGATGCCTCGTCCAACAGCAGCAGATACTGAATCGGGCTGTACCCGCTGATTCCCATATTGTAAACGCCGAGACCACCTGCACGCCCGAGCGCTTGCGGCCAGGCTTCGTCACGGTTCACCCACACGCCGTAGGTCATCGAGTCGCCCAGTGCAACCACGTCGGTCCGATCCGGGACCTGTTTGTTGCGGAACCCCTTGGTGTCGTGGTCCTCGAAATCGGGGTTTCCCCGCCAACCGACCCGGTCATCAGGTATTGTCAGGCCGCTGCGGGAACTCAGCAAGGAATTCACCCGTGGAGACACAAGGCACGCGATCTGCAAGACCCCCTCGATGAGACAAATGGAGATTGATGCCAGGACAAGCCAAAACAGAATGGTCTTCCCCAGAGACATGAGCCTACCCCTCCTTTCTTCCGGGAAGCAACTCCGACAGGATCTCCTTGTATGCCCCGTATTGCTCCTCCCACGTCAGGGCGGCTCCCCTTTTCATGGCGTTACGGGCCAGTCGTTCTCTTTCTTCCGGTGAGCGGTGAAGATCCACGATCTTCTCCCCAAGCGCCTTCGGGTCGCCCGGTGGAACAAAGGCTACGGACTCGGCGCCATAGAGTTCTTCGAGCCAGGACAGTCTGCTGGCAACAATGGGGAGCCCCATGTTGACCATCTCGGGGATCTTCAGGGACGGGCTCACTTCCATATGGCAATCCGAGAATGCCGGATACAGTCCCAGATTCGAATCCAGCATGACAGCCGGCATCCGTTCCAGCGGAACGGGATCGGAAAGCTCGATCAGTTCCCGCACACCCATTGATTCGGCCAGGGCAAGACACTCATCCAGAGCCACGCCTTCGTGTTTCACCTTGGGAATCACTTTCAGCCGTATGTCGGGAACCGCCGGGCGGATGTAAGGCAGGGCCCTCACGCATGTCTCCAATCCGTACCGGCGCGCCACGGTTCCCACAAACAGGACGGTGAAGGGGCCCGTCTTGGGATGCCTATCCACGTTCTTCTCGTCCGGTCGGAACATCCGAGCGTCCGCGGCATTCATGACGATTCCCACTTTGTCGTGGGGTGCCCCTCCGTCTATGAGACTCTTTGCGGCGACACGCGTCTCGGTGATGACGTACGTGCTGAATCCCATGCAGATCCGCTCGATGACGGCCAGAGCCCGAATCAGCGGATGCGCTGCGGGCAAGTCCAATTTGGAGCGCGCCACCTGCGGAGTCACATCGTGGATATTAAGGATTACCGGGCACCCTCTCAGGCGCGGGAGCATGGCACAAAAGACCAGAAAGTCCGGCATATTGTGAACATGAATAAGATCATAGCGGTTCTTGAGGTCGAGTCTCGTCGTGTACACGAACATAAGCACGAACGTTACAATCCACTCGAAGACCAGTCCCAGTCTCTCACGGCGCCGCCGGGACACCGGCAGGGGGAACACGCGGAGATTCCCGGAATCGACGGGCTCTTCCGAGGTGTCGGCAGCGAGGCAGATCACATCCACCCGGTGCCCGTCCGCAGTAAGGTATTCGGACAAGCGCCGGATCCGCGTGTCACGGGAATAGATGCTGTGCGTAAGCATACATACGCGGATGGGATTGGTATCTATCGGATAACGTTCACGGTTCATGGTGCCGTCCCCCCTTGAAAAACGACGTGGATACGAAAAGCGGGCTACGCGTCATACGTGCCAAGCCGGCCCCTCTTGTGTGCCGCGCTCGGCTCGAACGCCCTTGCCATGCGGCCGATGAATCCAACGCCGTGAAGGAGAAGAGGATCGGCCGATTTTTTGTTCCCGGCTATAGCACAGCTCACCATAAGATGATATATTTAAGTTTTGCCACTGATGGAGGCTCGGATGATTAGCAGCGGACAGACCACATGATGTTCTCTTCTCTTGGCGAAAAGCGACAATGAAACCGTCCAAGGTCCTGGTTGTAGAAGACCACCCGATAAGCCGAAAATTGCTCCAAACAATGCTCGGCAAGAATTACCTCACCATCTCGACATCGTCCGGGCCGGAAGCCGTCGACATATCGAAGAAAGAAAAACCGGATCTGGTTCTTCTGGACATAGACATGCCCGGCATGGACGGCTTTCAGACCTTGGAGATTCTCAAACGTGACGTCATCGGACCGGCGGTTCCTGTGATCTTCCTTACAGCCCGCGAAGACTCCGGCAGTAAGGAAAAGGGCTTGGAAGCCGGGGCTGTCGATTACATAACCAAACCTTACGACAGACACGAATTGTCAATCAAGGTGAAGAATCATCTGGCCTTGTATGAGGCCCGTAAGGAAATCGAAGAGAAGAACCGGATTATGGCCCTGGAAATGCAGATGGCTCTGCAACTCCAGAATTCGCTTCTTCCCCACGGTTTTCCCCACAGCAAACGACTGGGTTTCTCGGTGATCTACCAACCGGTGTCTACAGCCGGCGGAGACTTCTACGACGTAGCGGAACTTGCCGACGGTCGCATCGCGTTTGCACAGGTGGATGTGTCGGGCCATGGAGTGGCCTCCGCCATGATCGGCGCCATGTTCAAGATGGCTCTTCAGTCTCTGGCGGATCTAAGGGGCTCTCCCGCCGCTTTTCTCTCGACGATCAACGACCAGATGTTCAGCGTTCTCCCGGATTCGGAATTCCTGACGGTGTTCTATGGCGTCATAGATCCTCGCACCCTGGAACTGGTTTACGTGAATGCAGGTCATCCAATACCTTTTCTGCACAGCGGCGCCGCGGATCGGGTTGACCATCTGTCGCACGGCGGACCTCTCATTGGAGCATTCCCCAACATGGACTACGACGAAGGACGCGTACAAACGGCCGCCGGCGACACGATTCTCGTCTTCACCGACGGAGTTACGGAGACTCACGTGAAGGGAATACCGGATGAATTTTACGGCGAAGATCGTTTGCAGCGGATCTTCCTTGACAGCCTCCGCATGGAACACGATGATATACTTCCCAACATCATGGCCGATCTCGAGGGGTTCCGTGGCCGGACGGATTTTGACGACGACATAACACTGCTGCTCATTTCCATTCGGTAAGATGAGGAACTCGAACAAGGAGGGACGATCATGGAAATCCAAGAACGGGACGGTATAACCATTATCACCACGGATGAGAGACTGGACGCCGTGGTGGCCCCCCAGTTGAAGGACACCGTCAATAAATTGGCGGAACGGAGCGAGGCAAAGCTGGTGATCGACCTGGAGAAGACGCGATTCATCGACAGTTCCGGCTGTGGAGCGCTGGTGGCTTCGTTGAGAGCCTTGATCAAGAGCAGCGGCGACATGAAGATTGCGAATCCCTCCCCCCAGGCGAAGACTCTCTTCCAACTGACTCGTCTCCACCGGGTCTTCGAGATTTTTGATGACCTGGACGGTGCGGTCAAGTCTTTCACATCGAGCTGAAGCCGGGTATCCGTCATGGCAGATCAGATTTCCGTCAGAATCGAGGTTCCTGCGGAAATGATTCTCCTGAGACCGCTGGATCATTTCGTACGGCTTCTCCTGGGACAGTTGCCCGCCTTTTCAGGTCGCAACGATCTGATCAACGATCTTGAATTGGCGTTCGACGAAGCCTTTACCAATATCCAGCGGCACGCATACGCGTCGACGGAGAAGGGCCGTGTTACTATCGAGATCAAGGTGGACGGGGGCAGCCTGGAATTCAGATTTGAGGACCGTGGGCAGAGCTTCGATCCATCGTCGGTGCAGCCTCCGGATCTGGATAAGCCTGCGGAGGGCGGGCTGGGGATATGGCTGATGCGCCAGGTCATGGATGAATACGTCTTCCATTCAGAGGCCGACGGGAGGAATGTCTTGCGACTGATCAAACACTTCCCGCGAAGCGCCGACGAGACGGCCTGAATGCCGCACCTGTTCCATGGTACGATCCATCCTCCGGTATAAATGAGGAGTTTTCGGCAATGAGTTTCTCATGGAGACAACGATGATAGTGGTAAAGGAAATTGTCGAAGAACGGGGAATCGATGAGGAAGACGTTCACGAGTTGCTCGCTCTCTTCCTCGATTATACCCGGACGGAGGACCTAGCCCCACTCCTGGAAGCGCTCCGGGCGGGGAACTGTTCCGTCGCGCGGGATAGGGCTCACTCCATAAAGGGAGCTGCGCTTAACCTCAAGCTTACTGAGATCGCTTCGCTGGCCCGGAAGATCGAAAAGAAGTGCGACGCCGGAGACCTGGAAGGAGTCGATGAACTCGTTGCCTCCGTCGCCGATGAATTGCAGCTGATCGACGACTTCCTCAAGCAACTGGATTGACCGGCCATACGGCCGCCGCGGTCCGGGCCGTTGAGGTCGCCGTTAGGATGGTTCCTCCGGTGAAGCGAGATTGCACTTGACCCTGAACAGAGCTCGGGATAAGTAAGCCTCTCGCCCGCGCACGGTACCTCATGGCCTGCGGCGGCGTGGAACATGAGTTTCAGGAGGCGCGAAGGAGTATCATGAAGAGGATAGTCATTGTTTCTTGCGCGATTCTGCTCTGTTCAATCTTCTTTCCCCGTGTCCACGGCCTCTTGGCCGAGGAACGCAAGGATCAGAGCCCCGTTAAGTCGTCCAAACCGCAACAGGAGAAACCTCGGGAGACGCCGGCCGAACAATTGAAACAACCCGGTGCCGATGGAGAATCCCTGGAAAGCCGACAACGCCGTGAGCTTCAAGAGCAGGTTCTGGATCTTCGGGAGCGACGCAACATGCTGACCGACAGCGAAAAAAAGCTCCGGCTGGATCAGCGGAAGTTGCGGCAGGACATCAGGAATCAACGGATAGATCAGCAAGTAACTCAGGTGGAGCAACAAGTCCAGAAGCTGAACGAGAGAATCCTTGAATTGGAACAGAAGAAGCTTCAACTGACGAACAAGATACTCCAATTGCAGCAGCAGAAGAACAGGTAGAATCAGATCCGGTTTTCTTGAATATAAGAGGGGGCCGCCCCTACAGCCTGGGAATGCCTATCCGCCGGGCTCTGCCCGGACTTCGGCCCGGAGTCCCGAGGGCTTTCATTGTCGGTTGTGATCCCCGAATGATGGGGGTCTATGAAAGCGTCTACCATGGAGGAAACAATGCATCGACTATTGATCGGCCTTGCTATTGTGGCGACGGCCTTGTTCGCCGGAGTCTCATGTTTTGCGTCGGCAACGATTACGGCGCATAAACCCACTCCCGATCAGGCCATCGAGATGCTCAAGAAGGGCAACGAGCGCTTCGTGACCGGGAAGTCCGTACACCCGAACACCGGTCCGGCCCGATTGAAACAAGCGGCGACGGAGGATCAGGGGAACCACGCCTACGCGACCATTATTGCGTGTTCCGATTCTCGCGTCCCTGTGGAAAGAATCTTCGACGCCGGCGTCATGGACATCTTCAGCATCAGAATTGCCGGCAATGTGTGCAACGTGGACGAAATCGGATCCATTGAATACGGGGTTGCCCACGTGCATACTCCGGTGGTCCTGGTATTGGGGCATACGCAATGCGGTGCGGTCACCGCGGTCACAAAGGCGCTCCAAGGCAAGGAAGTCAGACTCGAGAGAAACATTCCGCATCTTATCGACGGTATTCGACCCGCGGTCAAGAAAGCCATGGTGGAGAATCCCGGCGTTCGGGGAGCCAAGCTTGTACCTCACGCCATTGAGCAGAATATCCGGCAGGCCGTTGAGAATCTGTTCATGGAGAGTCCGGTCACGAGAAATCTGGTAAAGGACGGCAAGGTGAAGGTTGTTGCGGCCATGTATGACGTGGGGACGGGCAAGGTGAATTGGCTGCCCGAGTCAATAGTCGGCTCGATTCTTGAAAAGGTCGAGAACCATCCCCAACGTGCGATGAATCCCATGGCTCGGTAGGGCCTTGCCGCAATCTTCCGGACTCCGTCGGGCAATCCGGGAGGATACGGTCCGCCGTTACGGTCTGATTCCTCTGCTTCACAATTCAAGTCTGCATTCCGGTCTGTTGACATTGCCTTTTCCGCATCGACCGGGGCATGGACGAATGACGCGGCTCGTGCCATAATGGGTCCGTAAGGAGATCCATGATGGACGAAATAGTCAGCGAATACCCATTCCGATTCGTATTGAGCCTCGCACCGCTCGTGGAATTCTGGAACCGACCCGTTGATTCCGTTAACGGCTCGCGGGCGGGAATGTTCGAGACAATCCGGGAGGAGCTTGCCCAAGCTCCGGAGTTAATGAACCCCATCGAGGATCTTTCGGTTCTGGAACGGCACCGTGGTCTCGTCGGGACGCTCATGAGCGCGGTATTTCCACCGGCCCTCTGGGAATCCCGTGCCATGGCCGCTCTGATCCCTTACTCCCTCGAGCCGTTCCTGTGCTCGCCGGCGTTCGAGAACTTGGTCCTGAATTCCGATGGATCGTACAAGGGCAGGCCTGCGTTGGAAGGGGATGCATATGTGATGGCTCGGCTCATGCGGGCATACTTCCTGATATTGCGGCAATGCTACGGAATTGACGAAGGCTTGTATAAACCGCTGGTGCAAATCGTGCCGGACATGAAAACCGGCCTGGACCGCTATATCCGTTTCAAGCCCGAACTTGGCTTCGTGGAAATCCGTAACCTCGGTGGACCCAAAACGCTCACAGACCGACAGAAAAGCACCATACTGAATCACCTGTCGGAACCGCAGGTCATTCGGGAGATACTCCCACCGGAAAACTACGAATTCCGAGGTTTTACGTTGGTCGAAGCGATGGACGTGACTGCCGCCGAAGTGCTTTCGGCTTTGGACAGGGATCTGATCGACGAGAGTACCATCGTGACCCGGGAAGGCTTCCTCAGGCTTCAGCAAAGGCTTCGAACGCTCTTCGGCCAATCGGATCTGACGGCAAGCGTCGCAGCCGTCCAGGGCGATCAGACCTTTCTTCTGAGCACCGGTTGCGAAATGAAGTGTAACTGCATCTTTGGGGACACAACTCATGTTCCCACCTCGCATTTCGTTGGATCCGTATTTGAGCGGGCCGTGAAGAAGGGAGGAGTCCTGCGGATACGCGACATGCTGGAAGAACCAAACAGAACCCCGGCCGATGAAGAGAGCCTTAGAAACGATGTGCGGGCTCTGATGATTTCGCCGCTATACTTTCAAGGCGACCTCATCGGGACATTGAAGTTGGCGTCTCCCCGTCCGGGAGCTTTCGGAGCGCGGGACGAATTGGTGGCGCACCAAATACTCCCCATGTTTTCCGTGGCTCTCAAACAGGCTCTTGAAAAACTGGACAACGACGTGGATACGCTTATCAAGCAAAAATGCTCGGCCGTGCACCATTCCGTGGAATGGCGTTTCAAGGAGGCGGTCCTCGACCACCTGGAAAATCTCCATCGGGGCAAGATTCAGGAGATGGAGACTATTGTGTTTCGCGACGTGTACCCGCTGTACGGGTCTTCGGACATCCGAGGCTCGTCATATGCAAGAAACGCGGCTATTCGCGATGATTTGACCGAACACCTCAATCTCGCGCTCGATGTGGTCCAAAAGGCGTGGGAAGCAAGACGTCTCCCCATACTGCAGGAATTGTTGTACCAAATATCCGAGCATCTCGACTGGATAGGGGATGGGATAGGTACCGGAGAAGAAATGGCGGTCACCACGTTTCTCCGGAACGAGGTGGAGCCCGTGTTCAAGCCGCTGAAGACCTTTGGACCGCGCGTCGCGGAGGCCGTCGCGGCCTATCATAGGGAAATTGACGGCTCGAAGGGCACCGTGTACAACAAACGCAAGGATTTTGAGGAGAGCGTCGCCCTGTTCAATGAAAGGCTCTCGTCATACCTTGAAAGCGAAGAAGCCGTGTCCCAGGCGATCTTTCCTCACTATTTTGACAAGCACCAGACCGACGGACTGGACTATGTCATATATGTGGGCGCTTCGATGGTGGAAGACGGCCAGTTCGACGACCTGTATGTGCGGAACCTGAGAATCTGGCAGATCATCGTAGCGTGCGGCATAGCCTGGCACGCAGATCGGCTCAAGAGCGTCCTCATGATCCCCCTCGAGGCCACGCATCTTATCCTGGTGAACCACAATCCTCTTTCCATCAGTTTCCGGTTTGCAGAGAAGCGCTTCGACGTGGACGGCGCATACAATATCGGCCATGAGATCATCCGTTCAAGAATAGATAAGGCCATGGTCAAAGGCGGCCGGGAGCGCCTGACTCAGCCCGGCAAGATTGCCGTCGTCTACTCCCGCCCTGAGGAAGCCTCGGAAATGCTCGGCCACATGAGCTTCCTGCAAGCGGAGGGATTCCTTGGTCCCGAGGTGGAGCACCTGGATCTCGACGACCTTCAGGATGTTAAGGGTTTGAGGGCTCTTCGGGTGGGAGTCAACCTGGAATCGGCAGCCCTCAAGGAGAGGATGGACCGTTTGAGTGATCAACCGCGCATTCCGGCCCGAATGGCCGGGTGACGCCTCGGGCCCGGGGTGAGCCTTTACTATGTCTTTGCGAGGTTCGGAGTCCCGCGCGGAACACGGGAAATCAATCTCAACGCGGAAATGTCATCTCCTTCCCGAGATCCTGCCCGGGAGTGCCTGGTTTTCGTGCTCTGGCCGGTCTTGGCGTGGGCCGGCGCGAATCGTGGGACGAAAACCCCGTCGATGAGCACACACAATGAAGAAGAGCATTCGTTGGGAATCGGACATCATCCGAGCCCAAATGTTTGCGCAATAGGTTTCTAACAAAATAGACACACAGGAAGGTAACATGGCAATTATCACGATAAGCAGAGGTTCGTACAGCAAAGGCAAGGAGATTGCCGAGGGAGTCGCCAAGAGGTTGGGCTACGACTGCATTTCTCGGGATCTGCTCCTTGAAACCTCTGAACATTTTAATATTCCGGAGATCAAGCTTATTCGCGCGCTTCACGATGCACCCTCCGTCTTGGAGCGATTCAGTTACGGGAGAGAAAAGTACCTGGCTTTCATTCGGGGAACGTTCCTGCATCACGCACGGGCGGACAACATTGTGTACCACGGTTTGGCAGGTCACTTCATGCTTGCAGGCGTTGGTCATGTCCTCAAGGTTCGCGTGTTGGCCGATATGGAAGACCGCATCAATCTCGAGATGGAGCGAGAAGGGCTCTCTAAGGAAAAGGCTCTCAAGCTTCTCAGGAAAGATGACGAAGAACGCAGAAAATGGACGTTGGCTCTCTGGGGAAAAGACCCTTGGGACCCGACGCTGTACGATCTGATAATCCACATTAACAGGATTACGGTAGACGATGCAGTGGACATCGTTTGCAACACGGCCGGGCAGAAACACTTCCAGGCGACGCCTGAATCTCAGAAAGTCGTTGATGACTTGTTGCTCGCCGCCCGGGTGAAGATTAAGCTGGTGGATGATCTGCCCAATTGCACGGTGAGCTCCGATGATGGATCCGTTTGGGTGAACATAACTGGGGATTTAGCCCAGGAAGCCCGGTTGATCGATGATGTGAAAACGCTGGTGAAAGGCACTCCCGGGGTAAAGGATATCAGGGTCGGCGTTTTCCCGCTCGGAGTGTAACTTCTTTGCTTGGGACGGCCCATCTTTGGCTACGTAGAATTGCTCCTTGCTCTGAACGGCGGAGACGCCCCAGATTACGATATCTCCGCCGAAACCTTCACCTTGATGCCTTGCATGCGGCCGTGTGAGTATCGCTGCATCCCTTCTTAGGGTCCGTCCGCGAATAACCGTTGCGGGGAAACGGCGGTTGGTTTTTCGTCGGGGCAGGCCCCTGCCTGCGGTCAAAGACGGGCACGGAGGCCCGTCCCACGAAGATCTGTCACCGTTGATACGCTTATTGCCGGACGGTCACTCAGCACTTCCGAGTGGAAAACGCAAGAAACGTCATGCGTACAGGAGTTTGTTCATGTTCGGAGCCGTCGACACTACAGGTGCTCCGGGGGTTACGCCTCCGTCCGATAGGAAGGAGTTCCTGCGGTATTGCAGAACCGCCTCTCCGGCACTCGTTGCCGAGATCCTCGCCTCATGGGAGACCTCCGACGCTCTTGGGTTGCTGAGCCGACTGGACGGCCTGCAAAGAGCCGAAATCTTCTCTTACATCTCCCACGAACAACTGACGGCGCTCATCGAACACATGCCTCTCAAGGAGTTGGGGGAAATCCTGTCGCTCATGCCGAGCGACGATGCCGTCGTGTTGTTCAAGAGCCTGCCCGAACCGAAACAAGTTGAAGTTCTCGGGTCTCTCGATGTGAAGAAACGAGAGGATATCCGGCGTCTTGCGGGGCATCCGGACCGAAGTGCCGGTGCCCTGATGACCACGGGTTTCATGGCCGTGTCGCCCGACGCCTCAATTGCCCAAGCACTGGACGAGGTACGACGGCACGGGAGACAGAAGGAGACCATATACTACATCTATGTTATCGACCAAAGAGGCGGTTTGGCAGGGGTCATCACCCTTGAGGAGCTTATCCTCGCGGACCCCGACTCACGGGTCCATGAGAACATGCACCGCAGAGTCCTCTCGGTCCGTGTGACTCAGGATCAGGAAGAAGCCGCGGAAATCATCTCAAAATACGACCTGCTCGCCCTACCCGTCGTCGATGCCGCAGGGCGGATGCTTGGAATCATCACATACGACGATGCCATGGACATCATGGGCCAAGAATATCAGGAGGATATGGAGAAGTTCATGGCGATTTCCGGCCCTCATGAGCAGGGAGTCTATCTGCGGACGTCGATCTGGGATCATTTTCGGAATCGCGTTTTCTGGGTGGTTGTTCTGGCCGTCTTGCAGTTGTTCTCCGGGATGATCATTCAAGGTTTTGAAGCTACGCTCACTGCACTGGTCATACTCGCGTTTTACATCCCCATGATTATCGGTGCGGGAGGAAACACCGGGAGTCAGTCCGCCACGCTGGTGGTCAGGGCACTTGCCGTCGGCGAAATTGCACCTCGAGACCTCTTGCGGGTCCTGGGGAAGGAGTTTGGCATAGCGACCCTCCTCGCCGTCGTCCTTGGCCTTACGGCGTACGGCAAAGTGATGTTTCTCTCCGGCGGTGTCGAGATCCCTCCCGGGTTCTCCCTGAGCATCATCGGATTGGCCATAGCACTGGCCCTTGCCGTGCAGGTAATAACCGCAACGCTTGTCGGTGCGGTACTGCCCATGGCCGCCGCTGCGTTGAAATACGATCCTGCGGTCATGGCGAGCCCAGCGCTCACCACACTTGTGGATATCACGGGACTCTTCATTTATTTCAGCGTTGCGAAACTGACGCTGGGATTGTGATCGGACTATGCGGCACGTTCCGGGGTGTGGTATGTTCGGATGGCGGAAGCGTTCCGTTCGGCGGAGACTTTCGGACATTTTGTCCGGGTC
>JAZDHD010000343.1:0-29864 GCA_043806215.1 Pseudomonadota bacterium
TCCACGTGTACGAGCTGATTCGATGAAGACGGACCCACCGCAAAGCTGCTCGGTTAACAAAGTGCGCGAAGAGGATTATCCCGACCACGGTCGGCTTATGGATAGAATCTATCGTGACCAGCGTCACATCTACGATGTGACGCGCCGCTGTTTCCTGTTGGGACGAGATACGCTTCTCGAAAGGATGAAGTTCAAGTCGGACGATAAGGTGCTGGAAATTGGCTGCGGCACTGCAAGGAACTTGATCCGGATCGCCCGGATGCATTCTTCGGTCCGGTTGTACGGCCTGGATGTTTCCGAGGACATGCTCAAGACAGCTCGGGCCAAGGTGCTCGGTGCAGGGCTCCAGGATCGTATCCACCTGAGGAAGTGCCCGGCCGGAGACCTCGATTATCGCGACACCTTCGGCTGTACCTCCCCCTTTAGACAAGGCATTCTTCTCCTATACGCTGTCTATGATCCCCACGTGGAGGCAGGCAATAGACGCAGCATTGGCCAATACAAGTGAGGAAGGCTCCCTGTGGGTGGTCGACTTCTGGGACCAGCGGAACCTACCCGCCGCATTCAGGAAGCTTCTTGCAGGATGGCTGAAGATATTCCACGTCGAACATCGCCCGGAAACCGTTCAATACTTCGAGGAATTACACGGGAAGAGCGTCGTGAACCTCTCAATCGAGCCGCTCTACGGGAGGTATGCCTATCTCGCCGGGCTCGAGAGACGATGAGTCCGACTCTCCGGTGCCCCGTGCAGTTTTGGCCTGGTGATTGTGGAGAAGAGACCTCGCACAACGCGGGGAGGCCCGGCGCTGCCGGCTCGGGTGCCGGCAAGAGCAAGATCCGGGCACGGAGGCCCGGGCTACGGTAGGGGCGGACCTATGTGTCCGCCCGCATTTGGGCGCACACGCAGGTGCGCCCCTACACCGTGGGACGGGCCTCCGTGCCCGTCATCTTCAAGGGCGGGCGTCCGCCCGCCGTCTCCCCGGTGTAGGCCGGGGTCCATGAAAACAAGACTGGTTCCCGGCCTACGCCGGGAAGACGGTTCAGCTTGTGCGACCGTATTTATGCCGGGAAGCACTCAGTCCGTATCCTCTCGTTCCCAGGCTCCTGCCTGGGAATGCCTGGCCGCCGGGCTCTGCCCGGCCTTCGGCTCGGAGCACCGAGGGATTTTCATGCTCAGTTGTGATCGCCCCAGCATGGGGGTTTATGCCATGAAGCACTCAGTCGGTATCCAGGACGTCCCTGACCACCTCCAGCACCTGGCGGATACCGTACGGTTTCTTGACGAACCCCTTTGCTCCGGCGGTAAGAGCTTCCCTGGTCGGCCCATTGGCCGAGTACCCGGTGGCCACAACTACTTTTACCGATGAGCAGAGGTTCAAAAGGGCTTGAAGGGACTTCTCGCCGCCCATCTTCGGCATGATGACGTCGAGGATTACCAACGAAATCTCGTCCGCCCGTTGTTTGAAAATGTCCAGGGCTTCCACGCCGTCCGAAGCCGTAATCACCGTGTACCCGGCATTTGTCAAGATTGTTGAACCGAGATCGCGGATATACTCTTCGTCATCGACAAGGAGAATGGTCTCGGATCCTCCGGGGGGCATTTCCTTCACAACCGGTTCTTTCGGTTCCTCATCTGCAGTGAGCGCGGGAAAATATATCTTGAAGGTGGTACCGTGACCCGGTTCACTGTAGCAACCGATATGCCCTCCGTGGTGTTTTACGATTCCATGGACGATTGCGAGCCCCAAGCCCGTGCCCTCGCCCACGCCTTTGGTTGTATAGAACGGCTCGAAGATGTGCTCCACGGTTTGCCGGTCCATTCCAACTCCCGTATCCGTAACCGTGAGCAAAACATGGACTCCGGCACGAGCATCAGGATGTGTTCTTGCGTAGTCCTCGCTGAGAAAGAGGTTTGCCGTCTCGATTGTCAGCTTCCCGCCGTCGGGCATGGCATCTCTCGCGTTGACCGCCAGGTTCATCAGAATTTGGTCTATCTGAGTCGGATCGGCATTGATCACGGCAAGGGCGTCCCCAAGCCGGAGATGTATGTCGATCATCCTGGGAAGCGTTCTCTGAAGCATTTTCCTCAACTCTTCGATTCGGCGGTTCAGATTCAGCGGCCGAGGTTTGATCTCCGTCTTTCTGCTGAACGTGAGCAGTCTCTGAACCAGATCGGCACCACGCCTCGCGGAGTCGTACACTTTGCGAAGCTCCGAGCGACAGTGTTCGGGCAATGCCTCATCGTGGAGAACCAAGTCGGTGTAGCCCAGCACCACGTGCAGGACATTGTTGAAATCGTGGGCCACGCCCCCTGCCAAGGTGCCGATTGCCTCCATCTTCTGTGCATGGAGGAGTTGTTCTTGAAGAAGTCGTTGTTGAGTGACATCGCGGACGACCGACAGACTGACTTTCTCCCATGTGGGATCGTCCCAGGCAATCGAGTCCAGGAGAACGTTCAACCGAGTGCCGTCGTTCTTCACATACTCGTAGGCCGTGTTGCGGACTTCACCGACATTCCAGAACTCTTCGATCACATCATGGAGAACTACTCTCGATTCGGACGTCATGAAGGATTCTATGGTGTTGCCGACGACTTCACCGCGTTCATACCCCAGGGTTTCGAGCCATTTCTTATTGACATTCCGAATGACCAAATTCCTGTCGATAGAATGCATCATGACGGGAGCATCATCGTAAATCCTGCGGAAACGGTCTTCACTGTTTCTCAGTTCTCGCTCTATCTCTCGCCGCGTGGTCATGTCGGTGGCCACGTGGATGATCTTCCCGATTCTTCCGTCTTGATCGAGAACCGGCGTACAGGTGACAAGGTAATAGCCTCCCATAGCCTCCATTTCCACCTCCACCCTGTCGGTGGAACCCGACTCGAGGAGATCTCTCATTGGACAGTCTTCAGGGCACTTGCCGTTTGCCTGAAAAACTTCATGGCAGTTGGAGTTCAGCAGCTGTTCCAGAGGCTTGCCTGTGACTTGAATGCACTTCTTGTTGGCGGCCAGAATCCGCCCATACGGGTCTAAGATGGTGGTGGGGTGCCCTGTAGCCTGAAAAATGTCTTCCCAATCCTTACGGGCCTTCAAGAGTTCCGCTTCGGCTTGTCGGCGGCGGGCGATTTCCTCCTGCAACGCTTGATTGGCTTGCTCCAACTGAAAGACCTTCTGCTCCAACTTGTGAATGAGCACTTCACTATATTCTTTCAGCAAGCCCATTTCGTGGTCTTCCGGTGCAACGGCCGGCCGTACTTCGTTGCGGCTTTTTTTCTCCAGAACTTCTCTGATGCGTGCCATGAACGGTTCCGGTTCGATGGGTTTGACGATGAACGCGTCCGCCCCAATGGCCAGTGCCAGGCGTTCGTCCTTGGGGTCGGTATAGGTGGCGGTATACACGATGAACGGGATGGTCTGGAGCCGTTCGTCGGTCTTCCAATGACGGAGGAGCGTGTAGCCGTCCATACCCGGCATCAGCAGGTCGGAGATGATCAGGTCCGGAAGTGTCTGCCGAGCCTTTTCCAGCGCTTCCGCGCCGTGGCGGGCCTCGTCCGTGGAATAGCCGTGACCTTGCAGGAGTGCCCGGAGCAGGTACAGGTTTTCCTCCTTGTCGTCCACAATGAGCACGCGGATCATGGGCCGGCCTCCTCATCCGGGTGGGTGACAAAGCGTTCGATTTCCTCCGTGAACGTCTCCGGATTGATGGGTTTCTCTATGTACCCTTCCGCTCCTGCGGCCAAGACCTTCTCCCGGTCGCCGACCATGGCGTAGGAAGTGACGGCGACGATGGGAACGGATTTCAACCGGGAATCGGCTTTCAAGGCCCGGGCCACATCATACCCGTCCATCCCCGGCAACTGAATGTCCAGCAATATCAAGTCAGGGCTGATTTGGGCGGCCAATTCCAGGCCCTGCAAACCGGACACTGCAGGAATGACTTCATGACCGTGTTGCTGCAGGAGAAACGTCAATAGGTAACGGTTTTGCTCATTGTCTTCGATCAGGAGGATTTTCGCTTTCATGTTTGGCCGGATCCTTGTAGGGGAAGGGTGAAGCTGAACGTGCTGCCTTTCGACCACGTACTTTCGGCGCTGATGTCGCCGCCCATCAGATGTGCCAGACGTCGGCAAATTGCAAGGCCCAAACCCGTGCCTTCATAATTTCGCGACAGGCCGGATTCGATCTGCCGGAAAGGCTGAAACAAGGTCTTGAGATCATCGGACTTAATCCCTATCCCTGTGTCGGAAACGCAGAGCCGTACGGCAGTCTGTGCCGAGGTCCCCTCAGGAGACGCAAAATTGTGAACCAGAGCCGTCTTCAGTGCCACCTCGCCTCTGTCGGTAAACTTGATGGCATTATTGAGGAGGTTGATGAGAATCTGTTCGACGCGGCGCTGATCTCCGACGGCTTCCCCTAGACCGGGATCCACCAGCGCATGAAGGGCAAGACCTTTCCTTTCGGCAAGCGGCGCTACGATGCCTAAGACCTTGTAGATGGATTCGCGCAAATCGAACCGCTCCCCGGCAATCTCGAATTGCCCTGCTTCAATCTTGGAGATATCGAGCACGTCGTTGATAAGTGCAAGCAAGTGACGGGAACTGGACCGGACCATTTCGAGCTGCTTTGCCTGCTCGGGATTCAACGGCCCGGCCAGCCCTTGCAGGATGATTCCCGTGAAGCCGATGATTGAATTCAGCGGAGTGCGCAGTTCGTGCGACATGTTGGCCAGAAATGCGGACTTGAGATGGTCGGCCGCTTCGGCCCGCTCCTTGGCCAATGCCAATTCCTTGGTACGGTCCGCCACGATCCGCTCCAGCTCCACTGCGTGTCGATACGATGCTTCATAGAGTTGGGCATTCTCGATGGCCAGGGCCAGCTGTCCCGTTACTGCCTCCAGGAGAGCCAATTTCTGTCCGGAGGGTTTCCTTTCGACGCTGGTGAACATACACAAGACGCCGACGCGTCTGCCTGCCGTTACCAAGGGGTATGAAACGTGAAAATGGATCGGGTCCTTCCGGGTGGATTCCGGCACGGCGCGTGATCGGATTTCCTCGCGATTGCTCAGTATCGACGGCTCCAAAGTCCGGCCGCACTCCCCGCACAGACAGTCGCCCATCCGCACGCCTGCGGTCAAGCACCGTACGGTCGGTGCCGGCACGGCCCGGCAGGCGGCCAATTTCAACGTTTCATCCGGCTCCAACAAACAAACCGCACCGCCCTCCAGGCCAACCAAATCCAGAGCTTCCTCCAACACCTGTTCCAGGACGGCCCCCAAATCCAGAAAACCCGTCACGGCAGAGATAATGCGGTTGATCGCGTGAAGCTCCTCGTTCCTCTCCTTGAGTTCTTCCTGGGTGCGTTTAAGCCCGGTGATGTCGGTGCCTATGCTCAGAATCTCGGCGATTTGTCCCCGCTCGTCCGAAACGATCTTGTTGGTCCAGGCTATCACGACGCGCTCTCCGCCGGATGTTATATTCTCATTGACGTTTTGCTCAAAGGCGATGGGGTCTGCGAGAATCCGATCCATGAGCGGGGCCAGGTCATGACCGCCACTGTCCGTCTCCGGGACAATCGTGCCCACCACATGGCGCCCAAGGATCTCTTCACAGGAGTAGCCGAAGAATTTCTGACCGAACTCGTTGAGGAAGGTGATCTTTCCGTCAAGTGTCCAACGCAGGATGATGCTGTTGGCGTGTTCTACAAGCTCGCGGTACTTTCGCTCGCTCTCCACCAGCCGTTCTTCAACCCTCTTTCGGTCGGTGATGTCGCGCACGATGGCCTGAATCAGGGTTTCACCGTCCCAATCGAACCGGTTCAAACTCACTTCCGCCATGAACGGCGTTCCGTCCCGCCGGCAATGCTCCCATTCAAAGAGCTGCGGCCCGTAGGTGAGCGCGAGGTTGATCTTCTCCATGGCTTTGTCTTCGGATGGCCGTCCGTCCGGCTGTAGTGGAGGTGAGAATTCGTGGGGAAACGAGCCTATGATTTCGTCACGGCTGCTGCCAAAAATGACCTGTGTCCGGGAGTTGCAGTCAACGAACCGGTCATGACGTATGAGCAGGATTGCATCGCCGGCTGTTTCGAAAAGCGTGCGGTGCCTGACTTCGCTTTCTCGCAGCGCCTGCTCGATATTCTTCTGCTCGGTCACGTCCCGGATGACCTCGATGGCTCCGCAACGGCGTCCGTCTTGATCGAATAAGGGCCCCGCCACTCCCCAAAGATGAGCCCCTTTGCCGTCCCGAAGGCGTGGGATAAAGGATTCGGCCAAGATCAGGTGGCCTTTGCGGGTGACGTACTTGTAAGTCGCTTCCAACTCCGGTACGGCAAGATCCAGCAAATCGATCAGAATGGGGCGACGCTCGCCGAAGAACGGCTCCGCGTATGCGTAATCTCCCCGGCCGAGCAGCGCCTCCTTCTTCACTCCCGTCATTATCTCGCACGCCCGGTTCCAAACGATGATCCGTTTGTCTTGGTCAATCACAAAAGCGGCATCAGGCAAGAATTCGATGGCATCCACGAGCAATTGATCCGCGGCGCGTCTCCCCTTTTCGAGCCGCTCCATGCCGGCAAGGCGAACCTCGACATCCCGCAACCCGGCCACCCGGCGACGCAGGGTCTCGATCTCATTGAGCAAATCATCCCGGCGCATCTCAGAGTCCTTCACGCCCGGCGTCGTCTGGAGAAAGCGAAGCAGCCTCGGCGGCAGGCCCACAAGATTCCCATCGACATAGTAGATTAAGGGCATGGAAAAAGCAAACGATTATCCCGGAATCCAGGGTCCGGTTTGACGCGGCATATGAGGCGCCTCGGCGTGCCTGAAAACCAAGCTTAACGGCACGTTGTCGGGAACCGCATATATCCCCCCCCCCCGATTGGGGATGATCTTGAACGAGCCGGCCCCATCCCATTGATCTCTCGAGTGCAACGAAGCTCCTTCATTTGTTTCGACCCGCGATCCAAGTCAAGCACGTGACATCCTCGCTTGAATACGCAAGGACAAGATCATCCTGCCGTTACGGAATGACGGACTTGACAGATGCGACAATTGGCATCAAGATTAAGACATATGGCGCCGTGAGCCCGTGAGGTCAAACTATGGAAACTTCGAGCATCGCAGGCATATTGGGTGGAGAGAGTGTTCTCCACAGGCAAATTCGCAATTCTCTGGACCTGTTCGAATTGAGCAGTGAAGGTGTTTCCAAGGACGCCTTGTCGCACCTCGCGAAATTTCTGCGATTCACCATGAGTCAAATGGCCGAGCTCCTCCCGGTGAGTGCCCGCACTATTCAACGGAAAGCACCTTGCGACCTTCTCGACAGGGCCGTATCCGAAAGGATCCTCCTGATTGCCGAAGTCGCGGCGCGAGGGATCGAAGCATTCGAGGACGAGGCAAAGTTCCGTGCATGGTTGAAGCTCCCTCATGCCGTATTCGGTCTGACGCCGTTGGAACTCCTGAAATCCAGCTTTGGAGCACGAATGGTTCTGGATGAACTGGCTCGGATCGAACACGGGGTGTTCTCCTGATGGAGGTCTACCGGATCGCAAAGACCAGCCATATCAAGGACTTGACCGGAACCGGGGCACGAATGGCCGGGGGGAGATGGAATAGGAAAGGGACCGCAATACTCTACACCTCTGAGAGCAGGTCCCTGGCCGCAATGGAATACCTCGTGCACGTCCCCTTCTCGCTGATGCCGGATGATCTGAGCATTGCGTGCATTGAAATAACCGACTCCATACAGCCCGATCGGATCTCCGCGGACGCCTTGCCGAAGGGGTGGCGGGAGTATCCCGCACCTTCGGCATTGGCCGACTTGGGAACGGATTGGGCTCGCGAGAACCACTCCCTTATGCTCCGGGTGCCTTCGGCCGTTGTACAGGGTGAATTCAACATACTGATCAATCCCCTACATCCGGAAATGCTCCAGGTTGCCGTCACGAAGATCGAGCGCTTTTCCTTCGATGAGCGGCTGGTCCGGAGGAATTTGAACCTGAGATAAAGTCTCTATTCGCGAAAGCCGGGGTTGCTCTCGTCTTTGTCCCGGAATTTCCCAAGACCCGCGTTAGTGGTGCCGGCCGTTGGCTGACTCCTGAAAAGGCCGTGATCCAGTTGAGCTTTCGACATAAGACCAATGATCACTTCTGGTTGAGTTTCTTTCACCAGGGAGGGCACATTCTCACTCACTCCAAGAAGGCAGTGTATATCGACGAATATGACGATGCCGGTTCGGAGGAAGAAATGGCAGCCGACTCTTTTGCCGCACGGATTCTGATTCCACAGAAAGAGTACACGGGCTTCGTGGCGCGAAAGAGCTTCAGTAGGACTTCAATAAGCCTATTTGCCGAGAAATTGGGAATTGCCCCGGGGATCGTCGTGGGCAGATTGCAGCGCGAAAAGCACATCCCCTTCAGCCGGCTCAACGATCTGAAAGTTACATTGCGCTTCGTCCGCAATGTGGGCCGACCGGCGGTTCTCGGATGACCGAGACAACCGAAATGGGAGGAACAAAGAATGGGCAAGAATCCGCATGCGGTTCCTCGAAAAGGACGGTGAGGCGGTAAGTGACTGTCCGGTAATAAGCGCATCAACGGTGACAGATCTTCGTGGGGTCCAGCGGAACGCGGGATGCCCGTCGTTGACCGCAGGCAGGGGCCTGCGCCACCTGAAGACCAACCGCCGTTTCGACTTACGTATCGCGTCACAATCCGAATGCACAAGCGGCCGCACCGAGCAGCGCAGCCTTGTCGTTCAGAATGACCCGGACCGGAATTCTCTTCAACAGACCGGTGAACCGCCCCTTGTCCGCAAAAGAGTCAAGAAACAATGGTTCCTTGAGTTTGGATAGTATTTTCGGGCTGATGCCGCCCCCCAGGTACATCCCGCCCGTGGTAAGACCGGTGAGAGCCAGGTTGCCGGCCGCGGACCCAATGATGGAGACGAACATGTCCAGCGCTTCCTCACATACGGGATCACGCTTTGCCGACCCCACTTCCGAGATCACCTTTGGAGGATCCTCGTTCCGAAGCCTCTCCGAGAGCCACGGTGGTTCATGCGCAGAGCGGGTTGCTCTCAACCACCTGTAGATGGTGAAGAGCCCGGGCCCGGCCGCCAGCCGCTCCACACTCACATGCCCCATCTTGGCTTGAAGGTACCGCAAGAGCTCCATTTCGCGGTCATTCTTCGGCGCGAAATCCACATGGCCCCCTTCCGATGGAACGGGATGAAGCCTGCCTCCCGCAAAGATCATCAGGGCAATTCCAAAGCCCGTGCCGGGAGCTGCCAAACCCACATTTCCTTTCGGGTCCGGGTCTCCCTCATTGAGCACGTACAGTTCATCCTCGGAAAGCCGCGGAATCGAATGGGCCGTGGCTGTCAGATCGTTTATCAATCGGACGCCGTCCCATTGGAAGCGTTCCCGGATGCTCCTCTCGGAAACGACCCACGGCAGGTTGGTGATCTTGCCGACACCATCGATGACGGGTCCCGCGATGCCGAAACACGCATCCGACACCGTGTGCCGAGACTTCTTGAGGAATCGGCCGATAACGGCTTCCAGGCCGGCTGCATCCCGGCTGGGAAACGACTCCATCACCTCGATGGAAAGGATCCCGTCCTTTAGCGCAACCAACCCGAGGTTGGTCTTTGTCCCTCCCACATCTCCAGCCAACACGATTTTGTCAGATCCGTGATTGTTCATCTTCCCCCCGTCGGCCGGCTCTTGGTCCCTCGCTGCACCCTCGGCGGACCCGTCACAGGGCATACGCGAAATCGTTGTAGTTCATTAAGGCGAGAATGGTGGATATCCTGACTTGTTTGTCGAACACGTGAGGCAGTATATTCATGATGAACCTGGAACGGTCGATGTTTCCGGAAATCAGCAGGCTTGCCAGCCGGGCGGCAAACAGCCAGCGGTATGAGGACTTCACCGGGTCGAATTGATTGGAACGTTTCCAGAAATCCCTCATCCAGTAGTGATTGAGCTTCTTCAATATGGAGTCAAAAGAATAGACCGATCTCATAACCCTCTTGTATCCTTGCAAGAGTTCCTCTGGGGACATGCGTGCAGGGGAAAAGACGACATGCTGGGTGTCATATTCACTCCAGTCTTTGTGCAGAATTCTTCCCTCCCGTTCAAGACGTGTGAACAATTTGGTTCCCGGTAAGGGTGTGAGAATATTTATCAAAGGCATGAGGAGGTTTGATTCCCTGATGAAATCTATTAGTTCGTCGAACGTCGCTTCGGAATCGAAGTCGTATCCCACGATGAACGAGCTGTGCACCAATATTCCGTACGATTGTATCTTTTCAATGGCTTCCAGGTAGTCGTACCGTTGATTGATTCCCTTGTGCATCAAGTCGAGATTCTGCTGAGATACGGATTCAAAGCCGATGAAAATGGCGCCGCACCCACTGTCGCGCATGAGTTCGAGTAGTTCCGGGTCACGTGAAATATTGATGGAGGCCTGACACATCCAGTTGATGTTGTATGGTTTGAGTGCCTCAAATAGTTTCACGGCGAACGGTTTGTTGGCTATAATATTGTCGTCGGCAAATAATATGGCGCTTTTCTTCTTGTATACGGTACCACAACTGTTGACGCTTGCCACTTCGCGAATGACTTGCTCGACGGTCTTATTCCTGATCTTTTGCCCGTCGAAGGCGTGCACCGCGCAGAATTCACAATGGAACGGGCAGCCTTTGGTGGTCTGAACAAGATCCAGGATGTACCGGTCTTTCGCAAGTGAAGACCGGTCCGGGATGGGCGCGGCCTTCAGATCGGCAACTTTGTCGGCTTTGTAAAGCTTTTTCAACCGCCCGTTTTCGGCATCGTCCAGGATCGTGTGCCAAAGCTCCTCAGCCTCTCCCACCGCAACACTGTCACAATGGGGAAGAGCGTCTTCGGGACACATCGAAGGATGTATGCCGCCTATGACCGTTTTCGTCCCCTTGGCCCCGTAGGTTTCCGCTATGGCATAGGCCCGGTCGGCAAACATCGTTCTTACCGTGATTGCCGCAAGGTCTGCCTTCCATGAATAGTCGATGTCTTCGATGTTTTCATCGAAAACCCTGATCTCATGGTGCGGCGGGGTGAGTGATGTCAGCGTAGGGATGGCCAGCAGATATGAAATGTGCTTTTTGGAAAGGAGAAACGTCTTGCCGAAGTTGAAATCGTAGAAATTTCTTTGCGAGCCGGAATTGTTCCGGGGAATGATGAAAGCAATTTTCATTGTGTTTGGTTTGCCCTGTTCCCGTGAGTGATTGCCGCAATCCCCCACGGGACCGATCCGAACAAGTCGCCGTCCCTGCGGCCTCTTGATCCGTCTTCCCGACGGTCGGCCTTATGCGCCTGCCAGTGAAGCCTATTCGTTGTTATCCGGCCGGTCAAGAGTACCGACACGGTCAGGTGCGACTATCTCCGCCTCATACGAGACATCTTCCGCAGCTTTCTCAGAAGTCGCTTCCGGGCCAGAAGGGATTTCTTCTTCCTCTTGATGCTGGGCTTGTCATACGCACGGCGCTTCTTGGCTTCCGTCAGAACTCCCGACTTTTGGACCTGCTTCTTGAACCTCCTCAGGACATTCTCAAACGATTCGTTTTCTCCGGCAAAAACTCCCGGCATAGATTGGCCCTCATTGGTTGTGAAATGCGGGGCTTTCCTCTGAAAGCCCCGCCTTAGGCACTATTCAATTAAGCTCGGCCATTACCAGCGGGAATTTCGGCTCCCCCCCCCTCCTCGATTACGGTTGTCCGTCTTGGGTTTGGCCTCGTTGACTTTCAACGGCCGACCGGCAAGATCCTTGGAATCCAATTCCTGGATAGCCTTGAGACCTTCGTCCCGTTCGACCATTTCGATGAACGCGAATCCCCGCGACCGATTGGTAAACTGGTCGACAATGACTTTCGCCGATTCTACTTCCCCGTACGCGCCGAACAGGCCCTTGAGATCTGCTTCGGTGGAATCGAAAGACAGGTTTCCTACATAAATCTTGATACTCATTCTCTTGCTCCTTGAGGAAAGGCACTCCACACGCTTTTTTGCGACAGTGCATTTGAGGTTACGAACAAGGGCACGTTGTGAACGGGGGATGAACCGAAAGTACTGCGGTGTGAATTCCTCGCCACGGAAGCCAATGTCCCAGGATCTTAATCCTTGCATGACGCCCGTGGTCCTTGACGCGAGGTCGACTGGAGAAACACAAGTTAAGATTCACCCATCATAATAGGTCACCAGGATTTGCTTGTCAAGCTATTCTCCGGCAACCGCCTCCATGACACGTTCCAAACTGATGGGGAGGTGCCGCATGGGCCGTCCGACCGCCTGTCCCACCGCTGATGCGATGGTCGGCGCGGTGGGGATCAACGCCGGTTCGCCGACGCCCTTTGCGCCGAAGGGTCCGCTTTCTTCCGGGGCCTCCACGATTATTACCGGGTCGATCTCCGGCATGTCCATCATAGTGGGAATGTGGTAGTTTTCAAAATTCGCATGTATTCCGGGGATGTACTCTTCCATGAGGGCCATGCCCACCCCCATCATGACCCCGCCGCAGATCTGGCCTTCCACGCATTTTGGGTTGATGGCGCGGCCTACGTCATGGGCCGCTGCGACCCGTTTCACGTGGACCTCGCCGGTCGGTTTGTCGACTTCCACCATCGCTGCCTGCGCAGCAAAGGCATAGGTTGCATAGGGCACGCCTTGGCCGGTTTCGGGGTCCAGCGTAACGGTTGCAGGGTCGAATCTTCCTTTACCCTCGGCCCGGATGCCTTGTCGGGCGAGGTTTTGAACGCTCTCCTCCACAGATATTGCGCGGTCGGGGGAGCCCTTCACCCAGACCCGGCCGTCGGCCGTTTCCAGATCTCCGCGATCCGCTTCCATGAGATTCTCAGACCCGGCGAAGATCATCTGTTCCAATGCGCCGGCCGCTTCGAGAACCGCGCCGCCTGAAATGTAGGTCTGACGGCTGGCGGAAGTGGCCCCCGCGTCGGTCGTCAAGTCGGTGTCCGCCCGCACGAGGTCGATGCGTTCCGGGTCGACTTTCAGCCGTGCCCCAAGAATCTGGCGCAATGCCGTATCCGAGCCCTGCCCGATGTCGGCTGCGCCGGTGAAGAGGATGATGCGGCCGTCGGGAGTCCATTCCACACGGGCTGTGGACGGGTTGGAAACCCCCGTGTTGCCGATGCCGTAGAACATCGCACCCACTCCGACGCCCCGGCACGACGACGGATCCGATCCGACTTCCGAGAGCCACGCCTGGTACACCGGCTTGAGACGTTCCAGGCATTCCACCATCCCGACGCTTTGGGTCAACACCTGGCCGGTGGCCGTTGCCTGTCCCACCCGCAGCGCATTGAGCAGGCGTATCTCCAAGCGATCCATCCCCAGCTTGTCGGCGATCCCGTCCATCTGGCCTTCGTGGGCCATGGCGGCCTGCGGAACCCCAAAGCCGCGCATGGCTCCGGCCCAAGGGTTGTTGGTGTAGGCAAGCCGGCAGTCTATGTCCACGTTCGGAACATAATAGGGCCCTGTGGCGTGAACCGCCGCGCGCGAGGCTACGGCGAGGGCATAGGAAGCAAACGCTCCCGTATCCGCGGACAGGTCCATTTTAAGAGCGACCAGCCGTCCGTCGGAGTCTGCCCCGGTCACGCATTTCATCAGAAAAGGATGACGCTTTCCCGTACCGATGAAGGATTCCTCCCGGGTGTACACCATGTGGACCGGCCGCTTGAGAAGCCAGGCCGCGAGCCCCAGGTACGGTTGAACCGATACGTCCAGCTTGCCTCCGAAGCCCCCGCCGGTCTCCGCCTGGATCACCCGGACACGATCCGGATCCAGACCCAGGAACCGCGCCGTATCCCCCCGATCATAATGCGGATTCTGAGTACATGCCTTGATAATGAGACGGCCGTCTTCAATCCAGGCCCGGCCGCCCTCGGTTTCCAGGGCCGCGTGCTCGATGAAGGATGTCGTATACTCGGCCTCGTGAACCACCGCGCAGGTGCCGAGCGCAGATTCGGCATCACCCTTGCGTATTACCCGCCGGGTCATAAGATTACCGTTTGGGCGCCCCGGGTGCACTTGAGGTGCGTTTTCCGCCAGGGCCTCCACGTGATCGAAAACGCCCATCAGGTCACTGAGTCGAATCTCTACGGCTTGAGCGGCCTTTCTCGCCGCTTCTTCGGTTTCCGCGGCAACGAGGGCCACCGCCTGGCCCCGGTGTCTGACGATGTTTTCCGCAAGAAACTCCTGATCCTTGCTTACCGGTATGATGCCAAGAAGTTTCTCGCCGGGGATATCGGCGGCAGTGAAGATCCGGACCACGCCCGGCATAGCCGAGGCACGGTCCAGGTCCAACGCTTCGATGGCGGCCGGGGCCCGGTCCGCACGGACACAGACCAGGAACAAATCTCCCCGTTCACCCTGGTCGCTGCCGAATCTCGCGCGGCCCAGCGCCTTTTCCCAAGACCCAACCCTTGCCGTGCTTTCACCGATGGTCATCGGGCCACTCCCAACTCATCCCAGGTCGACTCCAAGGTCCGGGATACAAGATGAGCAACCGCCGGCACCTTGTAAGAAGCCGACTCCCGCCGGCCGCATACCTCCACAAACTGCCCGGCCGCCATCTTTCCCGCTTCCCGCCAGAGTTCCGGTCCAGGAGTCCCGGAAGCGAGCAACCGTTCCACCTCGGTTAACCGCCGGGGAGAAGGAAAACACGATCCCAGGACGAGTCGCGGGTCCGCCATGTCTCCGTCAATGCTTACCGCAAGGTTCATCCGGGCTATCACCACTGCCCGCCTTCTCCCAACCTTACAAAACCTCTGTGCACTTCCTTCCGGCAGACGGTCCAGTTCAAAACCGACGATGAGGTCCCCGGGCCTCAAACAGGTCGTGTTCGGCCCTATGATCAGCTGCTCCAGAGGGATATGGCGCACCCCGTCCGATGAAGCGATTTCCGCCCGCGCCCCCAGGGCTGCCAAAGCGGTCAAGCCGTCGGCCGCGGGGGAAGCATTGGCCGCATTACCGCCAATGGTTGCGAGATTGCGGATTTGGAGAGAACCCACTGAGGCTGCCGCTTGGGCAAGGAGAGGGTATCGCTTGGCAACCGTCTCGTCCGTTTCCAGTCCACGGAACGTGACGGCCGCACCGAGGAAGGGCCTATGTGCATCCATATCCAGACGGTTCAGCTCGGGTACGCCCGTTACGTCGACGAGATACTCGGGCATCCCTGCGCCGCATAACCGTAATCGGCGCACATGAACCATTAAGTCCGTTCCTCCGGCGAGGACCTTCGCTCCTTCGTCCAAGCCGGCCAGAGCCTCGGCCAGATTCCTAGCCGCCAGATATTTCGTCGTCATAAATCCGGTCCATCTTCGCAGCCGCCGAGCGCACGGCATCAAGTATATGCTTGTAACCCGTGCAGCGGCAGAGGTTTCCCGCCAGCGCGCCCTTGATCTCCTCTTGACCGGGGCGCGGCGTCCGTTTAAGCAATGCATAGGCCGACATGATCATGCCGGGGGTACAAAACCCGCACTGGATTGCCCCCGATTCCACGAAGGCCTCCTGAACGGGATGAACACCGTTTGAGGGAGCCTGGCCCTCGATGGTGATCACGTTCCTGCCCGCGGCTTTCCACGCGGCGGTCAGACATGCATTGACCGGTTCTCCATCCAGGAGAACCGTGCAAGCGCCGCATTCGCCCACACCGCAGCCCTCTTTCGTCCCCAACAATCCCAACCGGTCCCTAAGGACGGAAAGGAGAGTGGCGTGGCAGGGCACATCGGCAATGGATCTGCGGTTTCCGTTGATTACAAATACCAGGTTCATGATGGCGGTCCGTTTTGTCTGAAAATCCTTCTCGTTCCCAGGCTCCTGCCTGGGAATGCCTATCCGCCGGGCTCTGCCCGGTCTTGGGCTCGGAGTCCCGGGGGCTTTCATGGTCGGTTGTGATCCCCGAATCATGGGGGTTTAGGTATGTTTGGAAAATCGTCCTATTGAACGTACAACCATCCTCGAAATATTTTCGGGCCCCGGCCCGTTAGTTATTGACAGAATAAATTTTAACTGATAGTAAAAAAGATAATACATCGAAACTCCTTGATGTCAAGTCTTTTTGGCTCAACAATGCATGGAAACGAAAAGCTGGGCGAGCTTCTCTCCGAATTCCGCAAACAGAAGGAACTTACCCTTCAGCAACTGGCGGACAGCGTCGGGGTGACACCCGCGTACATATCGCAGATCGAGCACGGCAAAGTGTCGCCTTCACTGGCCAACCTCCGCAAATTGGCCAAAGCCCTGGATCGGCGGATGGTGGATTTCTTCATTGACGAGCTCATTGACGATCCCGTGGTCCTACCGGAAGGTGAATGGACCGAAGTGAGACTTCCCCGTTGGAGCGCCAGGGTACGGCAGATGGTCAGAATCGCGGGCAACAAGAAGATGCAGCCTTTTTATACGGTCATCGAGCCCGGTGGAGGAACCCGTGACGATTACAGCCATCCCGGAGAAGAGTTCGGCCTCGTGCTGAAAGGAGAGATGACCTTGAAGGTGGGCGAGGAAGTGCTCATCGTCAAGGCGATGTCATCCTTCTACTATTCTTCCCTGGCGCCCCATTCGTGGACGAACGAGGGCGACGATCCATGTTGCGTGGTGTGGGTGATCAGCCCGCCATCATGGTGAGGAGGACGCAATGACGGTCACATTGGTCAAGAATATCGGTTTGATGCCGGCGGGCGATCTCAACGCTCCGGTTCTCGATGCTGATTCACTTACCATCGAGGACGGGAAAATCACGGGAATCGGACGAGGCCTTGCCGTGCCGGAAGCCGGCATGGTTATCGACGCGGGCGGCAGTGCGGTGTGTCCGGGGTTGATCGATTCCCATTGTCACGTGGTGCTGGGGGATTACACTCCCCGCCAGCAAATGCAGAATTTCCTGGATTCGTCGGTTCACGGCGGAGTCACCACTTCGATTTCCGCCGGGGAAGTGCATCTTCCCGGACGGCCCAAAGATCCTGCCGGAGTCAAGGCTTTGGCGATTCTCGCAGCCAAGGCTTGGGCCAATGTCCGGCCCGGCGGGATGAAGGTTCTCGGCGGGGCCGTCATCCTCGAAAAGGGTCTGACCGAATCGGACTTTGACGAGATGGCCCGGGAAGGGGTCAAGATCGTTGGCGAGATCGGTCTCGGATCGGTCAAGGATCCTGCAGAGGCTGCGACAATGTGCAGATGGGGGAAAGACAGGGGCATGGTGGTCATGATGCATTCGGGAGGCACCTCCATCCCCGGGTCTTCAGTAGTGGGAGCGGATCAGATCATGGAGGTCAAACCAAGCGTCGTATCCCATATTAACGGGGGCCCCACTGCCATGAGCTTCGAGGAAGCCAAACGGGTCGTGGAGTGCACTGACGCCGCAATCGAGATCGTTCAATGCGGCAACGTCCACCGGGCAGCTCAGGTGGCCCGCTTCCTCAAGGAACGCGGTGAGCTTCATCGGCTGATCCTGGGAAATGATGCCCCCTCGGGTACAGGCGTTGTGACCCTGGGGATTTTGAGAAATATCTCCTGGCTCACGGCGTTGGGCGGCTTAGATGCGGCCGAGGCCGTGTGTGCGGCTACCGGCAACACCGCCCGCGTCTACGGTCTGAACCGGGGACGGATAGCGGAAGGTCTGGAGGCGGACTTGATATTCCTGGACGCGCCCATGGGGTCGGCAGGCGGGGATCTTCCGGCAAGCCTTGCCGAAGGGGACACGCCCGGAGTATCGTTGATCATGGTGGACGGCAAGGTGGTTGCTTCCAAGAGCCGCAACACGCCGCCGCCGGTCCGCCACGCACGGGTACTCTAAGTGCTCGGTTTCCTTAATGCGGTGGCACATTTTCGTCTCGCTGCCGGCAAGGACAAGATCCGGGCACGGAGGCCCGGGCTACGAAGGACTATCATGAAGCCTTAGACCTGTTTCGTGGGACGGGCGTCCCTGCCCGTCGAGCCCGCGGGATCCAGCCAACCGAGGCCCGTTTCGGAAAGATCACCGGCACCGTAGGGGCACCCCCCTGTGGGTGCCCAAGGTAGGCAACCCGCATTCAGAGCGGGACCTTCGCTATCCGCTTTGAGGGCAATTAGCGGGTAAAAGGAGATAGAGCATGGAAATACGCAAGCTCATCACCGTTGTGGAAGAAACGTTAAGGGAAATGGACCGACCGGTGGAGCCGCCCACCCGCAAGGCCGCCGCTATCGCCGTTATCAAGAACCCTTTTTCCGGTCGATATGTGGAAGACCTTTCCGGGTTAATGGACATAGGGGCCGAGTTGGGCGGAATGCTGGGCAAGAAATGCCTGGAAGCCCTGAGGATAGGTCCGGAGCAGGCTGAAAGCTACGCGAAGGCCTGCATCGTGGGGCTCGACGGCGAAATGGAGCATGCCGCGGCGGTTCTGCATCCCAAAATGGGTAAGCCGTTCCGGGACGCATTGGGGCGCGGTCTTGCGTTGATCCCGTCGGTTAAGAAGCGGGGAGCCGCGGGTTGCACGGTGGATGTACCAATCAACCACAAGGACGCGGCCTTTATCCGCTCACATTTCGACGGCATGACGGTGGCGGTGGAAGATGCACCGATGCCCGACGAACTGATGATCGTTCTGGTGGTGACCGATTCGGGCAGACCGTTGCCGAGAGTCGGCGGCTTGACCAAGGAAGAGGCGAAATATGAAGACGGTTTGCGATGAATTTCGCAGCCTGCAACCGGATTCATCCGGATCGCAACGGATGAAGCAAAACAAGAAGGAGGCGTGTCCCATGAGGAAATCCGTTTGGATTCTCTGCGCTCTGCTTATAGCCGCCGTGGCGGTGATGGGCGGAACCGGCGCTTTGGCCGAAGACAAATCGGAAATGCAGATCAAGTTCAGCACCTGGCATCCCCCGGCCAGTCGCGAAGTCAAGACCGTTTGGATTCCCATGCTGGAAGAGCTCAAGAAACGGAGCAACGGCCGCATCACGTACACGATGTACGCGGGCGCAGCGCTTGGAAAAGGCCCGGAGCACTACGACATCGTGAAAAACGGCCTTTCCGACATGGGGTATTTCACCGCCACGTGGACTCCGGGCAAGTTCCCTCTGACGGACGTGCTCTCGATGGCTGCCTGGGTCGACGGCAAAGATCTGGCAACCGACATCGGCAACCAAGTGTACCAAAAGGTCCTTGAAAAGGAATTCAAGGATGTGAAGGTCCTGGAGCTCAACGGTTGCATTCAGGCATTTTTGTGGACCACCAAACCGGTGAAGAGCCTGGAGGATCTGAAAGGCATGAAGATCCGGTCTCCGGGTGGAATGCAGACCTTGTACATCAAGGCCCTGGGTGCCGAACCCGTCTTTATGCCCCTGGGCGACGTGTACCTGGCCATGGAAACCGGCACCATCGACGGGCTGGTCACGTGTCCCCCACTGGTATTGGCCTTCAAACTGTACGAAGTGGCCAAGTATGGAGTGAAAGCCACCTTCGGTTGCGTATCCGAGGGAGTGATCATGAACAAGAAGAAGTGGGAGAGCACCCCGAAGGACCTGCAGAAGATCATCATGGACGTTGCCGGCAACCCCTTTGCCCTCACCCACGGCCTGGACAAGAAGACCTACGCGGCCATGATGAAGGAAATAGAGGACAAAGGTGTGAAGATTCACGACCTGACGGCAGACCAGAATGCCAAATGGGCCGAGAGATTTCAGAACGTTACCAAGGAGTGGGTTGCCGAGCTTGAGAAGAAAGGCCTCCCGGCCAAAGAGGCCGTCATCATGTATACCGAGGTGGCCAAGGGCAAGGGGACTACATGCGTGGCCACACCTCCGGAATGGATTAAGAAGTAGGCGGTACTGAGCTTATCATGAAGAAGGAAGCCGCTCCATGTCGAATGAGGCAAGCGTGTTCACAAGGTTCCGAAGCATAATTCAGACGATAACCCGTGTGGTGAGCTACGTTGGGATGGGACTCGTTCTGCCGATGATGCTGCTCACCTCCGCGGATGTTGCCGCCCGGAGCCTATGGTCCAGGCCGATCCCCGGTGTCCTGGAATTGTCGAGTTTTATGCTCTCCATTCTTATCCTTCTGGGGGTTGCCTACACCCATCAGATGAAGGGACATGTGCGGGTGACCATGTTCACCGACAGGCTGCCGGAAAAATGGAGTGAGTCTTTGAACATTCTGACGACGCTTCTAACGTTGTTCATAGTGGTCATCGTATTCTGGCAAGGCTTCGTTGTCGCGTTCGATTCGGGAGCGGTTTCCGATATGCTTCGCATACCCGAGCTGCCGTTTCGCCTTCTTGTGTCGGTTGCGGCACTGTTGATGGCGTTCGAGTTGATATTCAACCTGATTGACTCTATTCGGGCATTGATAAAATGATTCAAGATCCTGTGATGGTAGGTGTGTTGGGAACGCTGAGCGTCTTTGTGCTCATATTTCTGGGCATGCCCATAGCCTTCGCCATGATGCTGGTGGGCTTCGTGGGATTAACCGTTCTTTCTTCCGTGGACGCGGCCCTGCCCGTGTCGGCCGGCACGATCTGGCACGCGGCCTCATTCTATCCGTACACCGTGATTCCTCTGTTCGTTATCATGGGCGGTTTTGCGGGGAGTTCAGGCATTACGCGGGAGATGTATTCCTCGTTCGAAAAGTGGACGCGGCGCCTCCCGGGCGGACTGGCCATTGCCACCATCGGCGCCTGCGGAGGGTTTGCCGCGGTGTGCGGATCGTCGGTGGCAACGGCGGCAACCATGGGTACGGTTGCACTTCCCGAGATGGAACGGTACAAATACGACGACAAGCTCGCCACCGGATGTGTTGCCGCCGGCGGCACTCTTGGTTTTCTCATTCCGCCCAGTATCGGCTTCGTGGTGTATGGGATGCTCACGGAGCAATCCATCGGCAAGCTGCTGGTGGCCGGAATCCTTCCGGGAATACTGCTCACCTTATCCTACATGGCCATTGTGGTGATGTGGGTGAGATTGTGGCCCGCAGCGGCACCGGCAAATCCTGAGCCGATTACCTGGAACGAGAAGGTGCTGGCCCTTAAAGGGGTGTGGGAGCCCCTGGCGATTTTCCTCTTTGTCATGGGCGGCATCTATTCGGGATTCTTCACGCCCACCGAGGCCGGAGCCATCGGGGCTACCGTACTCTTGCTCGTAACCATCGTTAAGCGCACGCTCACGGGTTCCGCCCTCTTCACCGCATTGACGGAGTCGGTGCGGATTTCGGCCATGGTTCTCATGCTGGTGGCCGGGGCCAATGTATTCAGCTATTTCATGGCCCTCTCCACCATACCCATGAAGGTGGCAACGTGGACCGCCGGCCTTGGGGTGTCTCCCTACATCATTCATGCGGTAATTCTAGTAATATACCTCATCCTGGGCTGCTTTCTGGACGCCATTTCCATGATGGTTCTGACGCTGCCGGTCATCTTTCCGGTTATTCTTGCACTGCATTTCGATCCCATCTGGTTCGGGGTCATCGCGGTGCTAATGATGGAGGCCGGCCTGATCACCCCGCCGGTGGGATTGAACATTTTCACCGTGGCCGGTGTAGCCAAGGGGGTTAAGGTTGAAACCATTTTCAGGGGTGTGGCTCCGTTTATTCTTGCCATCCTTGCAGTGGCAATCATTTTGACGGCATTTCCCCAGATTGCCCTTGTCCTGCCGAACATGATGGCGCGTTAGAGAGATAGTCGGCAGTGACTTCCCGTTACCACCGGACCGGATTACGTAAGGCGGTCCTGCCCGATCTCAATTGTGTCGGACCGTCCGGGAACCGCAGATCGTCCGGAGGCGGTGTCCCAAAACAAACAATTATTCTCACTGATAATCATGAGGAGGCTGCATGGCCGTACTGCCTGAAGTTAAGAAACACTATGGAAAGCTGAAACTGCTGATTGACGGGGAGTGGCTCGACTCCTCGTCGACTATGGTCCACGAAAATGTAAACCCTGCAACGGGCGAGGTCATCGCCGAGTTTCCCACGGCTACGAAAGAAGAGGCACGAGCTGCCGTGGAAGCGGCGCAGCGCGGTTTTGAGGCCATGAGGGCGATCCCTCTCCGTGAGCGGGCCAAGATGCTGTTCGACATGCGCCAGAGGTTCGAGGAACGCTTCGATGAACTTACCCGCGTACTCACCCAGGATCATGGCCGGACCATCAAGGAGTCAACCGGATCGGTCCGGCGGGTGATCGAGAACATCGAGTCGGCCTGCTCCGCGGCATACGGCCTGGTCTCCCGCAACGAGCATCTGGACGAGCTGGCAAGGGGCATAGATATGTGGCTGACATGGGAACCCGTGGGCGCGTTCCTGATCGTCACCCCCGGCAACATCCCGATGCACGCCTGGTCATCCTTCGTGCCATACGCTCTCGCTGCCGGCTGTTCGGTCGTGGTCAGTCCCAGCCGACAGGACCCAGTGGCCGCGGAGTACATTTGCCGTGCCGCTCTGGAGGCAGGCTGGCCTGCCGGGGCCATCAACCTCATCCACGGCGGACGGGAAATCAATAAATATGTCCTCAGCCGGCCGGAGATTCAGGGCCTGGGGTTTATAGGCTCAACCGGTGCGGGCGAGGACCTGTTTAGACTGTGCGGAGAACTCGGCAAGAACTCCTCGATCAACGGAAACGGCAAGAACACCGTTGTGATCATGCCCGATGCGGATGTGAAAACGGTGATCCCGTATGTCCGCCAGGGGTGTTTCGGAATGACCGGTCAGCGGTGCCTGGGATCCGACAATGTGGTCGTCGTGGGAGACGTTTACGAGGAATTCAAGGAACTTTTCGCAGCGGAGGCCCAAAGCATGAAGCTTGGCTACGGCCTGGACGAGGAGACCGCAATGGGGCCGTACTGCACTGCTTCCGGCCGTGACAAGGCGGCTGCCTGGGTGGAACGTGCCGTTGCCGAAGGTGCAACCATTGTCCACGACGGCAGGCTCCATCCGAAAGCAGGCTCCAAGGGATTCTTCATGGGCCCCACCATTCTGGACCACTTCACACCGGATATGGAGACGGCCAAAGAGGAGGCCTTCGGCGCGGTCGCGGGAATTATCCGCGCAGACAATCTGGACCAGGTCATTGAATGGATCAACACGAAGACCGACCTCGGCCACTCCGCATGCATCATGACGCAAAGAGGACGGGATGCCCGCAGGTTTTCCCGTGAAGTGGTCGTGGGAAACGTGGGCATCAATGTGGGCGTGCCGCAACCTTATGCCTTCTTTCCATTGGGATCCAAACGGCGCTCCTTTTTCGGCGGCGCCAAGAGCCGGATGGCATCCATGAGGCTGTTCCTGGACGAGAAAACCGTTACGGCCAGGTGGGTGTAGGTTGCATGACGGCACGCTGTTTGGCGGCATGAGGCCGGCCAATCGTGAGGGAAGACATGGGAAAAGATCTCGTATTCGTGGGAGGCGGACACGCTCACCTGACCGCGGTTGTCAACCTCAAGGACTATAGGGATCGCGGGCATAGGGTAACCTTAATCAGCCCCATTGTCAGGCACTATTACTCCGGCATGGGGCCCGGTATGTTGTCGGGCATTTATGCTCCCCATGAGATCCGTTTCAACGTGAAAAAGCTCGTGGAGGATCGCGGCGCTCGATTTGTACTCGGCAAGGTGGTCCGCGTCGATCCCGACAGGCGGGTCCTCATCCTGGAGGACAAGTCGGAAGTTCCGTACGATGTCGTGTCCTTTAATACGGGCAGTTTCGTGCCGCTGGACCTCATCAAAGGCTCCATGGAGCACGTGTACCCGGTTAAACCCATAGTCAATCTCCTAAAGGCCAAAAGGGCAATTGTTCAGGCCGTCAAGAGGGGAAGACCCGAGCTGCTCGTACTCGGCGGCGGCGCGGCCGGTTTGGAACTGACCGGAAACATCTGGAAGTTGGTGAACGATAACAAGGGAGCAGCGTCCATCACCTTGGTCGCAGGCGGCAGACTGCTGCCCAATCAGCCGGACAAGGTCGGGGCCTTGGCACGTGCCTCATTGATGAAGCGAAATATCGAGGTCCTCGAGGGGGTCCGTGTGGATCGGGTCGAGGATCGCAACGTGGTCCTCATCAATGGAAATTCGATTCCCTATGACATCGTGTTTCCCGCGATCGGCGTGAAATCCTACTCCATATTCAAAGACTCCCATCTCCCTACGGCCGAGGATGGGGCGTTGCTGGTGAATCGTCACCTGCAGAGCACCGCGTATCCGAACATATTCGGCGGTGGAGACTGCATAAGCCTGGAAGACCGGAGACTCGACCGAGTCGGCGTGTACGCGGTGCGTCAGAATCCGATTCTCCACGCGAACCTCATGGCCGCACTGGAAGGCGGCGAGATGATTCGGTTCACTCCCCAGGACACCTACATGCTGATCTTTAACCTTGGGGACGGAACCGGTATCTTTGTGAGGAAATCATTGGTGTGGAGCGGGAGACTTGCCTTCAAGCTCAAGAACTACATTGACCAAAGATTCATGAAGACGTTCCAGATTTCAGGGGAACGGGAAGATACCGCGGACTATCCCGAAGGTTGAACCGGAAAGAATAACCGGCTGTTGCGATCAAACCTTGTACCGTTCCACCAGGCGCCTGAGTTCGCCCCCCACCGCGGCCGGACGCCGAGCGGAATGATCGACATGTCCGGTTCCGTCCTTCATGTCCCGAACGGCATCTTCCAGGTTGGTCATCGAACCGATCACCCGGTCCACTGCCGCGAGCTGCCGACCTATGGCCGCCTCGATCATATCGGCGGCATCGGCGGACTCCGAGACGCCCGCGGCCAGACCCTCGAGGGACTCGGCCGCATTTGCCGATTGTTTCACCCCGGCTTCGACCGCCTTGTTCCCCTGTTCCGCAGCCACAGCCACCGAGGAGACCAGCTTTCGGGTTTCTTCCAGAATGGCACGCACCTGCCCCGTCGCTTGCTTCGATTGGTCGGCCAGCAGCTTGATCTCCTGAGCCACCACGGCAAATCCCCTGCCGTGGTCCCCGGCCCGCGCGGCCTCGATTGAGGCATTCACCGCCAGCAAATTGGACTGATCCGCCAAGTCCTGAACCGTTGTAATAATCTCTTCGACAGATCGGCTCTGCCCGCTGAGCAACACGACGATCTCACCAATGGATTCCATTTGTTCCCTAATAACGTGTATGCGCCGGACACGGTCTTCCGCATTCAGCCGGGTGTCCTCCGTTATGCGGACGGCCTGCCGTGAACTGTGCGCCACCTTTGCAGCCTTGTCCGCGGCAAGTTCAGCCGCCCGTTTCACTTCCTCTACCGTCGCCGCGGTTTCCTTAACCGCTCCGGAGGCGAGCGTTGCGTTTTCCGCCACCCGGGACAACGACGCGGACATCTCGGCAGCCGATGTGTCAAGGTCGCCGATGGTCTCACGTATGAGGGTGATCCGGTCCCGTAACTCATTGATCATGATTCCGAAGGATTCGACGAGGGTGCCGATCTCGTCGCGACGATTGAAATCGGCAAGGGTTACCGTGAGATTTCCCCGACCGAGTTCTCGTGCGGCCTTCGCCATGGCCACAACGGGTCGCGACACCCCCGCGGACACGAAAAAACCTGCCATTGACACGACCAGCACGGTGAACCCGGCAATACCCGCGGTCCACCAAGCCAGGCTCCCGACGCCTGCCACGGCCATGTTCTCGTCCACGTCCACCACCATCACCCAGTCGAAATCCGCATGATAATCTCCCTGCTTGTTCAAGCCCAGCGGAGCGGCTACGGTCAGGTTTTTCCCTCTGCTGCCGGGGCCGGTAAAAGTGCCTACAGTCCGGCCGTTGACGGCCCGCCTCACCGCGTCGGTTTCCAAACCGGTTGCCGGGGATACAAACCCCGGCGGGACACGTGCCACGCTGCGCACAAGGAAGTCCTTGCCGACCGGATAAGCCCTGTGGGGCCCGCCCGTGGTACCGGAGATGTCGAGGATTTTGTCGATCTCGGCGAAGCTTGTCCTTATGGCGAGTGCCCCGATACAATCCTTCGTCTGAAGGCGGAATACCGGCACGCCAATGGCGAGGCCCCCGCCCTCGCCCGATGAATGAGCGCCCAGGTCGGAAATAACGGGCGTTTTCAACTGCATCACTTGTTTCACGACGTGTTGCACGCCTGCGCCCGCAGCATTGTCGGCCGGCCCGTCCGCGCCTTTACCTGGGGAGGGTTTCACTGCCCGCAGGATCTTTCCCGTCTTGCCGTCAATAAGGCACACCTCTTCAATTGCTTGTTCGGCAGTCTTCCGACCCAAGTATCCCGCGAGAACCTCATCGAGTCCCTTCATGGCCGTGGAGTGCTTTTCCGGAGACGGCCCGGGCTTCATCAACTCCTCGAACCCCGCTCTGAAGCCATTGGATTCCGCAACCGAGGTCAGGCCGTTTACAACCGAGTTGAACCATGCAGTCACTTCCCGATGCTTGGCATTCCACAAAATGCCGAGCTTCGCAATTTCGGCGCGCTGCAAAGCCGAACGGCTGAGCTCGAAGCACACCACGCCCACGGCAACGCACGGGATCAACGCCGTAATCATTAGCAGCGCCAACAACTTCGCCCTCAGACTCTTCAATAGGTGCGGCATCAATCGTCTCCATTCGGGGCTCGGCAGGCTACGTTATACCACGGGCGGGCCGCGGCGGAACCGTGAAAGCGCAAGAGACACAGTATACTAACGAAGGCCGCAAGTGCGGCTGTCCCTCAGGAGGAGAGCAAGAAGTGTTCCCGGGCGGGGCTGTCCAGGATAAGTGACTGTAACCAATAGAGAAGACTTGAGTCACTGAGGGCCGGTGCAAAGCGACACGGCACATGTGCAAGCCTTCAATTCGGTAGCATCTGCATACCTATGGCACACTACGGTATGTTTGAGGACGTGCGCAGCGATGGGGTATCCACAAGTCACGCGACATCGCCGCGTCCATCCCGGCCCGAAATGGAGATGGGAACTTCCGAAGACGAATCCCGAGAAGGAAGCACTTGACATCCGGCGGCGCATTGATAGGATGACGCGATGGGTAGTATCGGCCGTATGGATCGTATGTGCAGGATCGGCCGAGTCCACGCTTTCATGGATGGATCGAGGAGTCTGAATGAGCATGCGTTTTGCCGGAATCGACATTGGCTCACGTACCATCGAGCTCGTTGTGGTGAATGAAGCGGCCGAAATCGTCGAGAGCCTTCAGGCCGACACCGGATTTGACCCCATGTCCCAAGCCGATAAGCTGATCGATGGGGTGCGTTACGATCGCATCATGGCCACGGGGTACGGTCGCAGCCTTTTCGAGATCTCCTTCGATGCCCGGACGGTGACGGAGATCAAAGCCCATGCCAGAGGCGCAAGGGCCCATTTTCCCCGTGCCCTGACCGTGTTGGATATCGGCGGGCAGGACAGTAAGGCAATAGCATTGGCCGAGAGCGGGAAGGTGAAGAAATTCGAGATGAACGACCGCTGTGCCGCAGGGACGGGCAAGTTCCTGGAGATCATGGCCAAGACGTTGGGGTTCGACATTGACGATTTCGGCCGGGAAGCACTTCTGGCCGCACGGGACCTCACGATTTCGAGTATGTGTACGGTATTTGCCGAATCCGAGGTCACGTCGCTCATTGCAAAGGGACAAGACCGCCGCGAAATTGCCCGGGGGGTGCATGCCGGAGTGATCCGCCGCGCTGCGGGGATGATCAACCGGGTCTCCTCCGACGGGGATATTGTTTTCACCGGCGGCGTGGCCAGAAATCCGTGCATGTGCAGACTGCTTGGAGAAAAGCTGGGATGCGCCGTGCTCATACCTGAAAATCCCCAGTTTGTCGGTGCCTTGGGAGCGGCGCTCCTGGCCGCGGAAGGCAACTGAACACAGCGATACGAGGACCACTACAATGGATATGAAACCACTAATGAACGACGGCTTCGACGGTGAGCCGGCCAAGAGAGTACTGAATTATATTCAGGCTCAAAAGGCAAAGGGCCGCCCCGTTGTCGGCATCTATTGCGGTTATGCGCCCATCGAGCTGATCCATGCCATGGGGATTGTCCCGGCCGTGCTCTGCGCCTTTTCCAAGGCGCCCATTGCAAGCGCGGAGGCCGTGCTGCCCGCGAATCTCTGCCCCCTCATCAAATCGAGCTACGGGTTCATTCTGGAAGGCACTTGCCCGTTCTTCTCCATGTCCGAGGCGGTGATTGCCGAAACCACCTGCGACGGCAAGAAGAAGATGTTCGAACTGGCCGCCCGGGTAAAGCCGATGCATGTCATGGATCTGCCCCAGCTTCCCGATGAAGCCGAAGCCCTGGACAACTGGACGGTGATGATCCGCAAGCTTCAGGGTTTCCTGGAAAACACGTTTGACAAGAAAGCCTCGGACGGGGACATCGAGAAGGCCGTTCAGGACACAAACCGCAAGAACCGCCTGATGCGCAGGTTCTATGATTTTGCGGCCATGCATCCGCCGGTGATCAATTGGCAGGAAATGTATGATGTGGGCTATATGGCCTTACCCGCCACCGCGGACGACATGGACCCCATCATGGAAACGGTGCTGACGAGGCTGGAAGACCGAACGGCCCGGGGTTTCCATTACGGCAAAGCGGATTCTCCCAGGGTGCTGGTGACCGGCTGCCCGGTGGGTGGGGATGCTCTGAAGGTCTTCAAAATCATCGAGGCCGCCGGCGGGATGGTGGTGGCGCCGGATGCCTGCACAGGCTCCAAGGCCTTTGAGGGGGAGATCGAAGAAAACACCGCGGACCCGGTGAGAGCCATGGCCAAGCGCTATCTGGAAATCCCCTGTGCCTGCATGACTCCAAACGAACGGCGCCTGTCCGCTCTTTCCGACACGATTGACCGGTTCAAACCCGATGCAGTGGTGGACTTCGTCTTGACCGCGTGCCATTCGTACAACGTGGAGTCCTACAAGGTCGGCCGGCATGTGAACGACCGCCATGAATTGCCTTTTCTGAAAATCGAATCCGACTACTCGGATAACGATGAGGGCCAGATCCGCACCAAGGTTGAAGCCTTGTTTGAAATGGTCGCGTGAAATGGGGTGTCGGGGTCACCCATTAATTCCGGATCGAACATTGATGCAGAGCCGCACACACACCGGGTATGGGCCGAGATTCTCTCTATCGGCACATGAAGCGCTTAGGAATTGAGAGCGACAATCCTACCGCGGATTAATCCGATAGTCCGACTTTAGGGCACTCAAGAAAAATGTAACCCCTCAAAAGGACACAGACCCCGAGTTCTGTGGCCTGTTATTAAGACACTCACCCCCCTTCCGGGCCCTTCTCGTCTTTCACTCGAAACTCCCTGAGCGTCCCTAACCATGCGATGGCTCTGCTCTTCTGGGGAAACCGTTTCCAGTCTAGGCTGTTGGCACGCAACTTGCTAAAGAATTGTAGAGGGTAATAGAATTCGCATCAAATTTTCCGAAGGTTGTTGAATCTCTGATCAGGAGCGGAAACTGCCGTGGGCTCCGAGGGTGTTAAGGCGGAGGAGTCGTAATGAGCCTGCTCAGATCACCATTATTCACAAAGGGAGGAAGCAATGTCCGCAGAGGCCAGAATTACAGATCTGATAGAAACGGAGCGGGATGTGCTTGAGTCCGACTTTGATCCTATCGCTTTGGATCAATGGAGGCACAGGGCTTTCGTTTGCCTCACCGAGACGTTGGGGCCGGATCATGGGTACACGAGACAATTTGAGAATTACGTTCGACAAGGTGTCAAGACAGACCTTCTGGTTTCCGCCGGCATATTGAGCGCAGCCCAACATGGGATCGCAGGCCGCGGCTTGGAATTGATCGCAGCCATTACAAACCCGAATGCCGCCCCTGACCTGACCGGGAGAACCCCGGGGCGCCGCAACGGGATGCGG
>JAZDHD010000344.1:0-62657 GCA_043806215.1 Pseudomonadota bacterium
CGACATGCTCGCTGAGGCAAGACGTTCCCATTTTACGCCGGGAATTTCGCGCGAGCCCAGTGTTCGCGACAACTCCACGAAAATCAGGACCGCGCGCTCTACGCGAGAACCACCTTTCTACGAAAGGGCAAAACTATAGTAACTTCCCGTTCCCCCACAACCTCCGGTTTGGCGGCCTTGACTGCCGGGAAGTAAATCGAGAAGGTCGTCCCTCTTCCTGCCTCGCTCTCACACGTGATATGGCCTCCATGCATCGTAACGATGCCGAAAACCGTTGCCAAACCCAGCCCGGTTCCGTCCGCAAGTCCCTTGGTGGTGAAGAACGGCTCGAAGATATGTTGCCGCACGTCCTCTTCCATGCCATGCCCGGTATCGGAGAGTCTGAGGAAAACATATCGGCCGGGTACGATTCCCGCGTGAGACTTGCAGTACTGCTCATCGAGATTCACGTTCCGCGTCTCGATGGTCAGTTTCCCGCCCTCGGGCATGGCGTCCTTCGCATTCAGGGCCAAATTTATGAGCATATGCTCAATCTGCGCGGAATCTGCCCGGACTCTTTCCAAACCCTCTTCGAGACGGAGGTCGATCTCGATCATTCTTGGTATTGTGCGATACAGGAGTCTTTCAGTGCTTCTCACTTCTTCATTGAGGTCGATGGATTCGGACTTGGCGTCGATTCTTCTGCTGAACGTGAGAATCTGCTTGACCAGGTCCGCGCCGCGGCGGGCTGCCCGACGAATCGCTTCCAGCTCTGCGAATTTCAATTGTCTTTCGGCAAGCTCCACCTCCAGGAGTTCCGCATGGCCGGAAATAATGTGCAGAAGATTGTTGAAGTCGTGGGCAATGCCGCCTGCAAGCGTCCCGATGGCTTCCATCTTCTGGGCCTGGAGCAGTTGCCGTTGAAGACCGGCTTCTCTGGTGACATCGCGCTTGACAATCACGAAATTCACGACAACGCCTTGGGTATCCAGCACCGGAGTAACCGTCACATCTTCTTCATAGACTCCGCCGTCCTTGCGTTCCTTTACCAAATGACCACCCCATCGTTCTCCACGGGAGAGAGTCTCGATAATTGCCCGCCTCGTAGGCTCATCCTTTTCCCAAATCCTAAACAGAGTGGGCTTTTGTCCTATGATTTCATCTCTCGAGTATCCGGTGATCTTTTCGTACGCGGGATTCACATATTCGATGTGCCCCTGGACATCGGTGATGATAATTCCCTCGACGGCCTGCTCCACCGCCGTCATCAAGCGTCTTTGCACCGCTTCGACCCGTTTGGCCTGGTTAATACTCCAAACGGAAGCCATGAGCAGAGATAGTTGGCGGACGTCGCCGGCTTCGTAGTCTGAGTCCTTATTAGCGGCCCCCACGACCGCCACGATTTTCTCACCCGAAAAAATGGGGATGGTCATGAAATTGTGAAGTTCCACGTGCCCCTCCGGATAGCCTTTCTTGAGAGGGTTTGGGGCCTGGAAATCGTTTACGATGACCGGTTTCCTTTGCCTGACCGCTTCTCCCCAGATGCCTGTCTTGTCAAGCTCGTATAAGGTCTTCGGTTCGGCAACCTCGCACTGTTTCATTACTTCCTTGGACCAGGTGTTGAGTTCGAACAGACGTTTTTCCTCATCATAGTGATATATGTAACCCACCTTGCTCCCGGTGAGCTTAACGGCTTCGTGCAGTGCGAAATCCAGCAGGTCCTGAGTGCAGGCGGCCCCATATTGACCAATGTCGTGAAGACTTTGAAGCCGCGCTTCGTTCATTCTTCCCTGCTTCTCCGATTCCTTGCGCCCCGTGATATCCGTAATGAATCCCTCGAGAAAGAGAAGCCGACCGTCCCGTGAGAAAACGCCCTGCCCCCGCTCCCACACCCAACGGGTCTCTCCTCCTCTTGCCGTGATCGGATATTCATCCTCGAAAGGCTCTTTCCTTGACAGAAGGTCCTGCCATTTTGCCCGGAGGGGCTCCTGGTAGTCCAAGCCTACAATATCGTTGTAAGAAATGGTCTTGTTCCCTATGAAGTCATCAGGTTCGTAGCCCGTAACCTCCCGGCATCCGTCACTGACGTATTCCATGGTCCAGTCCCGGTCATTGGCACAGCGATACACAAAGCCCGGAAGGTTGTTTATCAACGTTGCCCAAGCCCGCTCGCGTTCCTGAAGAGCCTGCTTTGCCTGCTTGCTTGCCGTAATGTCGCGCGTCACCCCTTCGACGCCGATGGGGTTGCCCTCACGGTCTTTCAGCAGGCCCGCGTTTGTGGAAACCCAGACATGGCTGCCGTCCTTTCTCAGCAACGCAACTTCGAGATCGGTAACGGAACCGTTTTCGACCAGCAGCTTCAGGATTCGCGTTGTTTCCTCCGGAAACGCGTAGAAGTCATAAATCTTCTTGCCGACGACTTCCTCCGGCGTATAACCGAGGAGCCTCTCGGTGCTCGGCGATACGTAGTTGATGCGGCCTTTCATATCCGTCTGATAAATCACGTCATGCATGTTCTCGATCATGACCCGGTATTTCTCTTCGCTTTGTAAAAGGGCTTCCTCAGCCTGCTTGCGGTTGGTCTCGTCACTGTAGACGGCAACGATTTCTCCGGACGGCAGCCTATAAACGTGATTGTCCCGCCAACCCTGAATCCGCTCGTCTTTGTAATGGCCGGCCTCATGGTGCTCGGGTTCACCGGTGCGCCACACTCTTTGGAATACTTCAAATAGTCCCAGTTCACGGATCCCCGGGAACATCTTCACCACGCTTTGCCCAATGACCGTTTCCCTGGAGATCCGCTCCATCTGTTCACCGGCTTTGTTAAGATCGACAAAGACGAAATCCTCGCCATCGTTTACCGGCCTGTACACGGCCACGGCATTGCCGCTTTGCTCAAACAGAGACCTGTATTTCGCCTCACTTTCCCTGAGGATCTCTTCGGTCTTACGGCGGGTCTCGATTTCATGGTCCGCGTGCTTTGCCGTTTCTCCAAAGGCCCTCAGCACCCCGTTCATCGTCGGGACTATGAGCGCAATGGTAAACAGGAACACAAACCACGCGGACCATGGCGGCATAGGGTGGTAGCCGGTCCACGTGAAGCCGAGGCTTTGAAGAACGGTCAGGCCAAAACACGAAGCGATGCTCATGACCGCGACGCCGACGGCAAACCGGGGTCCCGGCAACACGCCGGCCATGGCGATGATCGCGATGTACATTCCGATGAATACGGTATTCACCGTCCCGGAAAGCCAGATAATGACGGTGAATACACCCCATAGACCGCAGACCTGCAGCATGGCCGCCTGCCGGATCCTTCCGCGACGAGCGATCCACAAAGCCGCGAAGAGAAGAAGAATCAGTCCGAATACGATTATGAGGGAGCTTGTCTTTCGGACAAAGATGAAGCCCGCCCCTATTGCGGCCGCCATCAAGGACACCGTGATGCTTACGCAGACGGAATTGAATACCCGTATCACCAAGGCCGCATCACGATCATTTTCGGGAACGGGCAGGAGTAAGCGCTTTCCAAGAAAATCGAGCATCGGACAACTCCGTGGATTAGGGAGATTTCGGCCCACCTTGGAATGCTCCTTTCTCTGTAACTACTGCGTCTCGGAAGGAGGCTGTGTTTTCATCATTGGTCGTCACCGACAGAGTCATGGAAGCTGGTGTGGAGATTGTCTCAGTCTTTAGTTTTGCCGGATCGGCTTATTGCCAAATTTCCCTTGTTCCGGCGAAATACGGGTTCATTCGGCGGCAGGCACGAACAGGGAAGGCGCATTTCCGTCAACATGTCGCCGTACTTCCGCCGGGGATTACTAAGCATTTCATAAGTTCGGTCACACATTGTCGTGGCGCTGCCGGCTCGGGTGGCGGCAAGAACAAGATCCGGGCACGGAGGCCCGGGCTACGAAGAACAGAGACCAAGCCGGTCGTACACCGTGGGACGGGCGTCCCTGCCCGTCATCTTCCGGGGCTCAGCTTGTGCGACCGTATTTACGCCACGGAGCACTAAGTGACTGTCCCCAAATAACCATCGCACATGGGCGGGCGTTCCGCTTCGTACGGGCACGGCGTGCCGTGCCCGTAGAGCGAGACGGTTCCGCGAGATTGAACCGTTTATTCCGAGACAAACCCTAAGTGCTCGGTTTCCTAAGTACGGTCGCACATTTCAAAACACGCGGTAGCGTCCCGGCGTCCCTGCCGGGCGAGATATAGTACGTTGTTTCTACTAAAGAATACCGGCACGGAGGCCGGCGCTACCAAAGCAGGGACAATTGCCGCAAATGTGCCACCGTACTACTGCCACCGGGCACTAAGACAGGCTCCAATGCCGTTCGTTCAACCCGCCATAGTACCTGCCGATAGGATACCCGATTTCCGTCTTGATGCAAAGCACTTACCTGACTCCTTGCCGGTAAGTTTGTTCCGTATCGTCTCCTGTACTACTATCCCTGAAATTCTTGTCGTGCCGCGAAGAATTCTTGGCATTCTCGGTGTTCACTGCTTCTGTGGTAATTCTCTTTTGATCGCGGCCGAAGGCTGCGCTATGATACGTATCTTTGAGCAATTCGGGGACATAACCCAATTTCGATCCGCTGCGGCGGGGAGAAACTTGGGATTGTGTCCCCGGAATTGCGAGGACTCGGCATCAGGCCGTACGGTACGATTCGATAGTGAGATGGTGCGCATTCCAGACAGCAGCGGTATGGCCGGCATGCTTTTGAATTGATAGGGAAAATCCAACCCGAAGGAGGGCACGTTCATGGCAAGGATTCTCGCAGTTTACGGAAGCCCGCGGCGTAAGGGCAACACCTCAACCCTGCTCAAGCAGGCAGGGGCAAGTCCTCAGAACTGAAGGGATTATCCCCCGTGCCGGATTTCACACATGCGGCCGGACATTCACGCTGCGGAGCTCTCGGGCAATTAGACGAAGCTATCGAGCTATGGCCTGAGGCACCACCAGATCGGGGCACAGGAGTTTCATAACTGCAACGTACGGCTGAATTCTTTTCTTGATCAAATCCACGCCGCGTTCGGCATCCGCTGACACGTCCCGGTCCTGGGCCCTGCCGCTCACATCTGCGCTCGACATGACTTTCAGCAGCGTTTCTCTCCATTCTCCCGCGATCTTGGCAGCCTCGGGGTCGTCGCTGGTGGAGGCGATCATGCTTTCCAACGACCGGGAAATGGCCGACGACAATCGACTCATCTTCTGCTGCTCACTCATGCTTTTCGATTGAGATATGGCAACGATTTCGTCGAGCCGGTTCTGCAGTTCCATACACTTCCCGGGATCGATCCCGGGGCGGGTCGTCTGTCCCAAGGCCTCATTCCACGGAACTGCCTGCAGTATCAGCGCCAAAACCATCGTACCCATGAGGGCAAGCGCTTTCTTCATCATTGGTCGATCCTCTGTCCCAGAGTTTCTTATCACGCCGGTACATTGGCACACTGTGCACCATTGCACAAGTGCGGCGCAAGTTCACGGCGTACGGATGCCCGTGTCGTCCAGATTTGCGAAAACCGAATAGGCCCCCAAGTCGGCTGAAACTACATGCCCGTAGGGATGTCCGGGTTGGCGGTGTTCATCTCGTCTCTCAGGCGGGCGGCCTCGAGGAGCACCAACTCCCCGGGCTTGTTTATGGTGACGTTTCTCGGTTCATGCCACGGCAGACTTGCGAAATTGCCTCCATTAAACCCTAAACATTTATACAGCGCATCCTCTCCCTCGAGCCCGTCACAGATTGCATGCACTACTTTGCCGTCGTTCACATAGAGATATCCACGGATTCCTTCCCTCGATACAATTTCAACAATTACTTGCTGGCCCGAAATCATAAGGAGCTGAACGTACTCCAGGATGTCGATTCCATGTATCCTTCCGGAGAAGCTGGCCTGACCGACGGCCTTTTTCGCTTCCTCGTCCATGATTTGAAGCAGCCGGTCGGCGTCGACGGGTTTCCGCACTACCCTGTCGGCTTCGGAGCGCAGAATCAGCGCATCGATCCTCGAATCGTCGGACTCTTCGACCAGGAGTATGACTCTCGGCCTGAGCGATCTCTTTGCTTCGGCTATCTCGCGAAGAGCCTGGGTCACTTCCCAAACACTCAGGTCTTTCATTTCTTGATCGCAAACAACCGTATCGACATCTTCCTCGTCGAAGATCTTCACACCCTCCGGCCCGGTCGCCGCAACAAATGTGACTTGGCCCCTCAGGCCGAGTTCCCGGTCCAGTTCCTCGGCAAGGATCTCATCATTACAGATGAGAAGTATCCGGAACCGAGATGCGGTTGCGTAACGGGTCTCTCCCCGGAGTTCAGACTCCGCCTTCTTCACGAGAGGCAGCTTTACCGTGATGTTGGTGCCCTGTCCGGTCTTGCTGGTTACGGCGAGCGTCCCTTGGTGCCTTCGCACGATCCCCGTTGCCACGGCAAGTCCCATACCCACGTGAGCCGGCTTGGTGGTCCAGAAAGGTTCGAAGATTTTTTCAAGATCCTTCTTGGCTATGCCGATGCCGTCGTCCGCGACCTGAATCACGACCCGACCGTCTTCCACATGCGAGCGGACCGCTATTTCGCCGCCCGAGGGCATGGCCTCGATAGAGTTCCGCATCAAAATCATCACAATTTCAATGACATCCTTGTAGTCGCCCTCCACATGGCACCCGTCCGCAAGATCCGAGACCACGGTGACGTTGTTGCCCTGCTTCTTTCCCTCGGACTCACACAGTCTCCTGCCGTTCTCGACCCCCTCCCGGAGGGCTTCCGATACGTCGAAGACGCTCACCTCCGATGTCGCAACCGCGGTGCGGGACCGTGCAAACTGTTTGAGTCTCCTCACTGTATTGGCCGTTTGGAGAGCGTTGTCCAGAATCTGTTCGAGCAGCGACTTTATCTCCTGGGACCGCCCCGTCTCAAGACATGACATGGCAGCCTGTGCGTCGGCCGCTACGGCCTGGAGGGAGGTATTGAAGTTGTGTGCAACGCCCCCGGCCATTTCCACCAACGCCCTGAGGCGCTCTGACCGGAGCAGCAAAGCCTCGGCCCTCTTGTGTCCGGATATGTCTTCAACTACCGCCTGGATTCCGCTTATCGTATCGTCGTTTCTCCGTTGAGGAACTACGTGGAGCCTCAGCGACAATTCTTTTCCGGCTTCAACCTCGCAGCCGAATTCTTGGCAACACGGCTCGCCGCTCTCCAAGCACGTCCTAACAACCTTTGAAAACCCCGAGTTAATCAACGGGCCAGAGGTCATAAGATTGAGATCATTGGCCGCATGATACGGGATACTCAGAATTTTGAGGAACGCGGGGTTGAACTCGGTGACGGAACCTTCGGTGCTGCACGAGACGATACCCACGGGAGCCTTCTCAACCAGCAACCGGTACCGCTCCTCCCGCTCCATCAGTAGCCTTTGTGCGAATTCCCGCTCCTCCATCTCCCTCTTGATCTCTTCGTTCGCCTCAACGAGATCGTGCGTCCGTTCCCGCACACGTTGTTCCAGTTCATCTCTTTCCCGGATGATTTGTTCCTCGTGTTTCTGCTTGAGGACGAGCTGTTCCTTTTCCAGTGTGAGATCTTCCACCATTACGAGCACCGACCTCGAAGTGCCCAAGCGGATGGAACGCATGTAGAGTCTGCCCCAGATCTTGTCTTGCCCGATCCTGAGGACGGCCTCGAGAGACTCTCGAAGCCGCTGATGAAACACCTTTTCCATGAGATCCCGCGCTTCCTCTGCAACCCACGGGTTTTCGAACAGATCATGGAAAGGCTTCCCCCGCACCGAATGGTAATCCTCGCTGATCCTTCTGCAGGCGCCGTTCATGAAGATTACGGCGAATGATTGGTCGAAGAGAAAAGCCGGAATGGGCAACGCCTGGAGCAATCTCCCGAACCATGTCCTGCGCACTCCGCCGAAACTGAAACTTCCCGACGAGGTAACGTCCTCGGCGAATACGCTTGTCAGGTCGATTGTCTGGGTGCTTTCAAGAAATTCCGCCGTGGCGGGTTGCTCTTTGGCCTCATCACCGAGCGACTCGCAGACGGCAGGCCGTGACTCCGAGCGGGCGCGGGCTCTGGATATGGCCGACTCCAACTCCGAAACCCGCCGGCGCATTTCACCAAGCTCGTAGACGAGCTGTTCCTTACTCTTGTCCTCTTCCTTCATCAACCTTCTTCCATCCCGGCGTGTTCCCAGTAGAGGGGGGAGAATTCATAACCGAATCTTAGCATTATTGACGTTTCAAAGATACGCCGACTTCCGGCAAAAAACGCCGGACCGGGAAGAACGTTCACTCCGAGCTGCGGGATAACTCTTGACAAACGAAACTCGGCCCGCTATTCTAGGGACTTCATTACGGGCCGTTAGCTCAATTGGTAGAGCAACTGACTCTTAATCAGTAGGTTTGGGGTTCGAGCCCCCGACGGCCCACCAGGGAAAATGCAATAATCTCGCATGGTTATCAGCCGACCACGGTGAGATTTTTTCTTCTCAGAACAACCAGTGTGGGGCTTTTGTGTCGCGAACGAACGCAAACCCGCTCTGATGCTTGGATTAGGTTGATTATCTCCGGTGCCGAATAGTGAGTCGTAATCCTTCCGGACTTGTGTCCAAGCAGGTCTTGACGGTCTTCAAACGACACACCCCCGGCCCGCAATCGTCGCCCGTAGGTGTGTTTGAGATCGTGGACCCGGATATCGGGGAGCCCTGCCCGTATTCTCGCCTTTCGCCATGCCTCACGACACATGCGTTGAACCGCCCCGCCCCGGCTATTCAAAAAAACAAACTCAGGATGCACGCCCCGTTGGTCGTCAATCACTCCGCGGGCAACGCTATTGAGAATCACAAGACGATCCTCTCGATTCTTGACCCGGTGGGCAGGGATAAGGAACACGAACGTTTCAAGCTCCGGCATCGCGGGGTCAGGTCTTTCATTTTGACTTCTCAGGACGCGGACTGCGGAATTCCGGTGGATTTTCGAGGACACGGAAGAGGGGGGTCTTGTTTCTTGAATGACGTTAGAATAGTGATTCAAGAGGCAAGACCTGACCCCGTCGGCCAGTGTATGGACATCTGACAAACCAGATTGACGCCACGAGAAGGAAGACGATATTATGGTCTCAGCAATCGAGGAGGTCCTTATGATGAACCTCGCAACTGAACAGCAGGCATGGACGGAAGCTCAAATCATGCGCCTACCGGACGTAGGGGGGAAGTATGAACTTGTCGAAGGAGAACTTGTCGTGGTAGCTGCCGGTCGTGAACATGACGACGTGATTTTTTTTCTGGATTACCTCCTCAAAGACTTTGTGATACGGCACGACTTGGGGCGTGTCTATGGAGCGAGTCTCGGTTATTGGATGGAGAACGGCAATCTCCGGTCCCCTGATATCTCGTTCGTGACGAATGGCCGTCTCAACAAGATGACCCATGATCCCAAGGGCTTCCTTCACGGTGCCCCTGACTTGGCAATCGAAATTCTCTCTCCGTCCAATACGGTCAAGGCTATGAAGGAGAAGGCCCTTGAATACTTCGAGAGCGGCTCAAGACTAGTGTGGATCGTTTCCCCGAAAGATCGAACCGTAACGGTCCTCCGTCCTGATGGTTCGGAAAGGGTCTTGACGGTTGAGGCCGGTCTCGACGGCGAGGATGTTATCCCGGGATTCTCGATTGAGATAAAGGACGTGTTTAAGTATCTAGAATAACAGACATATAACAAACTGCCTTCTCTCCCTCTTTCGCCGTTTTCACGGGGGGATCGCATCGGCCACACACACACACAATCCTCGCTTGTCACGACGCGCCTCTTCCTCCAGGGGCCCGCCAGGTTTGCTCCCTGAAAAAAAGAAAAGGGGTCAGGTTGGCTGTTCACTCACCTTGAATTCCGGAATTCCGGGGACTTCATACACAATCTGCATCAATATAGGTCCTAATCTTCATCTTCAAATCGGTACGAACCGCCTCGCCGTTCGGCAATTTCTCGATCCAATTCCTCGCTTGTAAGCAGCGTTCCTCCCTCCTCAAAGAACCGACGTCGAATCTCTCTCAGCCTGCGGCCCAACTGGGAGATTGCCTCCGTAGCAAGAGCCGGTGGGGTCAGGTCTTGCTTCTTGAATCGGAACATCCAAAGCGCCGGAGTGAGGTGGCCGGCCCTGTTCAAGAAGCAAGACCTCACCCCGCCTTCCTCCGAATCCTTCAATGCTCTCTATCGCTTCCAGGATGTCCTTGAAAAAGAGCATGTATTCCCGTGTCATAGCATCACAACCTCTCCGAGGATCCTTTCCCGCAGTTCCTCCCGGATGGACTTTTTCCGCACAAGGTCGGCTTTCATGCCGAGTACTTCGGATATGTAGTCTTCCAACTCGATGAATTTCAACAGCCCCGGCACAACGTCGAACTCTACCAGGATGTCCACATCGCTGCGCCTCCGCTGCTTGTCGGTGACGTAAGAACCAAAAATACCGACCTCCCGGACGCCGTATTTTTGCGCCAGCTCCGGCATGTGCTCTGCCAGTATGCGCCGGATTTCCTCCAGATTCTTCATCGATTGTCCTTTCTTTCCTTCTCCGGCAGGATTCGAACGAAGTGAGAGAGGCCATGAACTACGCGATTCAAAGTCGAAAACATTCTAAGGCATTCCTTACGGTGGCGCAATCAGAGGCATACCTAATTGTCCTTGTTCTTCTTTCGTCCCGGCTTATCATTTCCGAGCCTTTCCTTTCTTTCGACCGAGTGTTCAAGAACCAAGTCCGAACCGCTTCGGCGCCTTGGCAGGGAAAAGGCAGTGCCTCCTCGCTCAAATAGCTCTTGAGATTCTTCACAAGACAATCCACTTGGTCTTCCGAGGCCATGAGCAGAACCGCCCCCACGCTTTACAGGATGCCGGTTGTGAGGGTACAATGCCTTGAGTAAGGAGTTCACAACCTGCAGAGTCCTCTCCACCGCAAGGGGCCGCCCGTGACGATCAGAAGCCGTGCGCTGATTACTATCCTCATAACGACCATCGTGCTCGTCGCGGTTCTTTACGTGATCTCCCGGGTGATAATTCTGGACGGATTCGCCGAGGTCGAGGCCGCCATGATGAGACGTGACGTGGCCCGCGTCATGAGCGCCTTGCAGTTCGAGATGTCCTCGTTGCGCGATGAGGCTCGACGCCGGCCGATGACCGACGGCAGTGAAGGAAACGTCGGCCGGGGTGAAGAAACCGCTTCTGAGGGGCAGTGGAGCGGTCGGTTGCTTGCGGACCCGAGACTCGATGCCGTACTGCTTCTCGGCCCGGCCGGTAATCAGGCGGAAGGGACTGCGGCGGGAATGACGGGAAAGTCGGCCCGTGCCGTATTGGCGGAACTGCGGAAAACCTTCCTTGCCAACACGAGCCTCTTGAAAGGCAAAGACGCCTCACGGGTTCTGACGGGGGTACTGTTGCTGAAGGACGGTCCCTTCATGTTTGCCTCCCGGCCGGTCCCCGATGGCAGCGAAAAAGGAGGCCCGGCGGGTACCCTTATCCTGGGCCGGTACCTCGACGGTGAGGTGGCTCGGCGACTCTCGGACCTGTTACGGATGCAGGTTCTGTTCCAGAATCCCAACGATCCCATGCCGGGGCCGGTTCCCGAATCAATTGACCTGATGCGGGCGGATCCCGTAACCGTTCTGATCCTGGACGACAACGTTGTCGCGGGATTCGGCCAGGTCCTGGACCCGTTTGGCCGGCCGGCACTGGCCGTCGAGGTCCGGGCCCCGCGCACTCTCTACCAGGTGGGGCAAGCCACTGCACATTACTTCCTGTTCTGTTTGGCAATGGTGGGGATCATTTTCGGCGCGGTCAGCCGGCAGACCTTGGAAATCGGAATCCTGGTGCCGCTCACCCGTCTGCTGAAGGATGTCGCCGCCATAGCCGAACGAGGCACGTCGTCCCATCGAGTCACTGCACAAGGCAACGACGAGATGTCACGGTTGGCGGCTGCGATTAATTCGATGCTCGAAGCACTCGAGGGATCCCGACAGGCCTTGGTGGAAGCGAGAGGACTGCTCGAGCAACAGGTGGCGGAACGCACCGCCCAATTGACCGAAATCAATGAGAGACTGACGGAAGAAATCGAGGCACGGAAACGAGTCCAGGAAGATCTCAGAGCAGGAGAAGAACGATACCGGGCAGTTGTGGACAACCAGACCGAGCTTATCTGCCGGTTCTCGCCGGATTACCGTCTCACCTTTGTCAATGACGCCTATTGTCGATACTATGGGGCCAAACCGGAAGACTTGTTGGGCACGGTTATTCCGCCGGCTGCCAAAGCCGACCGGGACGACGACACCGCCTTCCGTGGACCTCTGCCCACCAAGGACAACCCGATGACGGTATACGAAAAACAGGTCATCGTGAATAACGGGGAACGACGCCTGCAGCAATGGTCCGATCAGGCCATATTCGACGAGGCGGGTGAAATTGTCGAGTTCCAATCCGTGGGGAGGGACATCACGGAACTCAAGGCAGCGGCACGGGAAAAAGAGTACCTTCTTCAAGAGGTTCATCACAGAGTGAAGAACAACCTTCAGGTCATGATGAGTCTGTTGGCACTTCAGAGCGAACACGTTTATGATCCGAAAAGCTTGGAGGTATTCCGGGATGCCGAGCGCCGGATACTTTCAATGGCCCTGGTGCATGAACATCTCTACCAATCGGAGAGTTTCGCGGAAGTGCGGGCTCAGGACTATGTGCAGGAACTCATCGAGGAACTCTTGTTCACCTATGAAGACGTAGGAAGTCATATCGCCGTGTCGGTGGAAGCCGGGGACATTTCCTTCGGGGTTGAGACCGCTGTTCCCCTCGGGCTGATCGTCGGCGAGTTGGTGAGCAATTCTCTCAAACACGCATTCCCCGATGCGGTCGCCGGTGAGATACGGGTATCGATCCGGCCGCTGAAGGGCGACGAATTCGAGCTTCGGGTGTCCGACAATGGCGCCGGGTTTTCAGCCGGGGAGGCCGGGACCGGGCATGAAACATTCGGCCTGCACCTGGTACGGACCCTCGTCGACCAACTTCACGGTGAAATGCATATTGATGCCTCAGGGGGAGCTTCATTTCTTATCGGATTTCATAGAATCAGACCCAAGAAGGGCGGGAGGTCTAATGGGTAAGCCGAAAATTCTCGTCGTAGAAGATGAAGTAATTATTGCGGAACACTTGAGCAACAGCCTGAAGCGCCTCGGATATGAACCGTTGTCGGGCGCGACCACGGGCGGGCAAGCCATGGAAATGGCGGCCAAGATGAATCCGGACCTGGTTCTCATGGACATCGTTTTGGAGGGTGATATCGACGGCATCGAAGCGGCGCAACATATCTATTCCAAGTTCGGCATTCCGATTGTCTACCTGACGGGACACGGAGATTCCGCAACCCTTTCCAGAGCCAAGCTCACGGAACCATTTGCCTACCTCCTGAAACCGATACGGATACAGGCGCTTCGCACCACTATTGAAGTCGCGTTGTACAAAGGCGAGATGGAGAAAAGACTGAGAGCGAGCGAGGCGAAATACAGAGAGCTTGCGGAACTTCTGCCTCAACTCGTCTATGAACTGGATGCGCACGGATACTTCACGTTCATCAATCGATTCGGAATGGCGGCGCTCGGGTACACCCGGGATGATGTCCAACAAGGACTGAACTTCCTGTCCATTGTCGATGAATCCGACCGGTACGCGGCCCTCGACATGAGGAACAAGGTGCTCTCGGGCCAAGACCTCGTCCGCAAAGACCTGTCCGCGTTGCGGAAGGATGGTTCGAGGTTTCCCATTATCACCTACAACAATCCCATCAACGGTGAGGCCAAGATTCTCGGCATTCGAGGCGTTGCAGTGGACATCACCGACCGGCGGAAGATGGAGGAAGCGCTGCAACAGGCAAACCTCGATCTGGAACGACGAGTCACCGAGCGCACCGCGGAATTGAACCGGGCCAACGAGAGCCTCATCAATGAGATCAAAGAGCGGATGCTTATCGAAGGAGAGTTGAGGGCACGCGAAGAGATGTTCAGGACCGTCTTCGAGGGAGCCCAGGATTGCATCTTCATCAAAGACAAAGATCTCAAGTATACCCACGTGAATCAAGCGTTTCTCGACATCTTGAAGATGTCTGCCGAAACGATGAACGGAAAGTCGGACGGGGAACTGTTCGAACCCGAATGGGAGAAGACCACGAAAGATATCGAGCTTCGCGTGCTCGGCGGACAGATAATCGAGGCCCAGCACACGTTGGACCTTCAGGGCATGACAATTGTCTTCCATTGCGTCCGGGTACCGATGAGCGATTCCTCCGGAAGAGTTTGGGGACTATGCGGAATAGCCAGAGAGGCGACCCAGAGGAAACGCGGCACCGACCGGGTCACGGACCGGGCAAGCCGATACCCTTCGCAGGCATTCCGGCACACGCTCGAGCGGATTCAGCTCGCAGCGAACACCGACAGCATCGTATTGCTCCTCGGTGAAAGCGGAACCGGAAAGGACCTCTTGGCAGCTTACCTGCACGCACAGTCAAGACGAGCCGGCGGCCCTTTCTTCACAATCAATTGTGCCGCCTTGACATCAGATATCGCCGAATCCGAGCTCTTCGGTCACGAGGCCGGAGCATTCACCGGTGCGAACCGCCGAAAGAAAGGCCTTCTGGAACTGGCCGAAGGAGGCACGCTTCTTCTCAATGAAATCGGAGAGTTGTCTCCCCATTTGCAATCAAAGCTCCTCACCTTCCTCGACACCCGCTCGTTCACCCGGGTAGGAGGCGAGAGCCTTATCAGGGTAAATGCAAGACTTGTCGGCGCGACAAACAAAGATCTGGCCGAGGAGGTTTCAACCGGTCGTTTCAGGACCGACCTCTACTACCGGCTTAACGTGCTGACCATCCGGGTCCCGCCGCTCAGGGAAAGAAAGGAGGACTTGCCCGTCCTGGTACGGGATGTGGTGCACGATCTGGCCGAGCACACAGGCCTTACGCGTATTCCCGAATGGGACGAAGAGTACATCTCGACTCTTAAACTCCATGATTGGCCGGGAAATATCCGTGAACTCCGCAATCTTATCGAGCGGTCTCTGATCTTGAGAGAAGACCGGCTCCTTACTCCGGACACGCAAGGGATCTCCCTCCTCCGGAAAACTTGGAACGTGAAGGTGGAGTTTCCGGGGAACGAATCCCTCAACGACATCATCCGGTCGGTCAAGAAGAACCTGGTCGAAGAAGCAATGAAGCGTTCGGAGGGAAATCAGAAGGTGGCGGCAGGCCTCTTGGGCGTATCCTACGACTCCTTCAGACACCATCTGAAATCCCTGGAGGACTGATGGTGTAAACCACCATCTTCAGATACCGATAATGGTGATTATCACCACCCAAGCCCGTCTTCCGTGCCTGGACTCAACCAGCCGGTATTCCTACCTTTTCTTGTTTGGCTCCAAATACACCCTCGCCCATACGGCACGCCCCGGGCACCCCGGTGCACAAGCCGGCCGACCGCAACAACCATTATTTATTACGTGATTCAAGGATATTAGGCTTATCGGCGGTGTCCGTAACGGAAGTGGGTTTGACAATCCCTCACGCCGGCGCTGAAACCACCCTGTGCCGGCTCGGGTGAAGCACGGTATGTCGTATTACTTCAGCCGGTTGCCGGCATTGCTCTTTATTGGCACGGACATTGCTTAAAGGATGCAGAAAGACCTCAAGGATATGCCCTCGACTCGATGGGCCCCGTTGAAGGGATTGCAACGACATCTGCTCGGCTCAAAGCCAAGGATGGTGAATATATGAAGAAGAGAACGCCCGCACGGCTGAAATGGGTCGGCATGATTTTGCTTTTCACGTGTTTCCTTGACGCTTCCGTTGCATCCTGCGACCAAAAGGTTTGCTCACCGCCGCCCCTGGTTCAATCAGTTGCCGTGTCCCAGCCCAACGTCCTGTTTGTCCTGGGAAACGGTGTTACCATGGGCGATTACGCCTATTCGGCAACTTTCGAGCCGGGAAGGAAGTACTACGGGTATTTCGACCCGGACAAGGTGTACAAATACGACAATGCAAAACACTACTTCTACGCGGCAGGCGACGCGGTGGATGACCCCAATACGGTCGCCAAGGAAAGGGCGGCCGGTCTGAAAGGTTCATCAACCAAGGTCTTCTCAGGCAATTGGCTCAACTGGCTTACCATGCGGCGGATGGACATTGCCAAGAAGGTGCTCACCGGCGGAAGGCTTGGCGGCGACCGCAATGAATATGTGCTCGTGGGCGATACCCTGGCCTACCAAAACCACAATGAAGGCGACCATTGGACGAGAGGTTTCGACGACACGGCTAAGAAGACAGGCGTCTACTACACCCCGTTCGGCGGCAACAGCATACTGATACGTTACAGCACATTCGACAGGACCCACAGAGACGACAGAGTCAAATTCGTTCCCATGTTCAAATTCTCTCTACTCACCTCAAGCGACATCGTTTCCGGCGATCCGAAGTACGATAACATGGGAGAGACTTCCTTCACCGGCGTGGATTTCAGGTCGACGCCGTACGTGGAACGGACAATCGAGTGTAATGAGGCCCTGCCCATAGCTCCGGGGGCTACGACCAACAACCATTGCGGCGGAGCGGGCTGTGAGGCGGACTACTGGCAGACCAAGAACAACTGTGCTGAATACCCGTGTGATGAGAGCACCGAGGGGGTGATCCTGAACACCAAGTGGGTGAGAGACCTTCAATTCAGATGCGGCAGTTACTATCTGGCCGTCAAGCTCGGGGACGTGGTCAATGCATCCGGAGAGAGGTTGGACCCTCCGGAAGGAGTCATCCAGAAGGTCATCGGCAGGGTCCGGCTCGGGTTGATGCACTACAATACCGGATGGGGACCTGCCGACAGCAACCCCCCCGGCGGGCAAGGAGACTATTACAACAATCTGAGTTACGACTGGACGCTCAATGGACGGATAGATTACGTCTCAAGGCTGTCCGACGGCGGGCAGGTTCTCGTTCCCGTGGGAAAGCCCGAATATGTTGACTCCGATCAGCAGTATACCGACGGTTCCGGAGTTGTCCAACCGGTGCCCATACTCAAGATCGTTGATGAAATCAATGAAGACCACCCGCAAGGCCTCACCCCGGTTACCGAGACGATCAAGGAGGCCATGCGCTATTTCCAGCAGAAGACCCCGTGCTACCAGTCGGACTGCGATCCCGAATCGAACAAGACCGATATCCGCCACGGATGGTGCTTGACCGAACAAGTGCCGAATTTTGAGATAAGCGATGCGTGGGACCCCTACTATGACGTGGATTACCACCAGAAAATCGCGTGCGGTCAGTCACACATCGTGTACATGACCGACGGCGATCCTGCAACCAATGCCAAGGCGGATGAGGGCGGAGGCTCATGTCCTTTTGCCGGTGAAGCCGTAACCCTTGGAACATCGACTGTGGACGACGGCGGCACTCTGCTCGACAACGTCACGTTCACGTTAAGAACCCAGGACATGCGCTCGGACATCGACGGCATGCAAACCATCAAATTCCATGCAATACAGTGCTTCGACACCGTGAACGCACCGGGCCTCATATCTGCGGCCAAGACCGGCGGGTTCAACGACACGGATGAAAGCGGAGACATCACCAACGCGAGCGAATGGGACGCAAACGGAGACGGCCTGCCCGACAACTTCTACCGGGCGGAAGACGGCTATCAACTGGAGCAGGAACTTTTGTCGATATTCACCGAAATCTCGGCACAGGGATCGGGAGGAGCGGTTGCAACCGTGTCTCAGGAGACCAGGTCGGGTGACCTGATCGTCCGCGGCGCCTTCTTTCACAAGGTCAATCAAAGCAGGACAAAGGGGATCTGGAACGGTCATCTTGAAACATGGTGGCCGGATGAATCCACGGGACTCTACGACTTCGAATTGTACGGTCTGAGTTTTTGCTCCGACATCATCTTCGGCAGCTCGAAAAAGCATTGCTGGGATGCCGGCGAGATGCTCACGACCGCCCAGGCGGACAGCCGGGTGATTCTGACGCTTCTGGAGCTTCCGGGGACTCCTTCCGGCGGCTTCAAGTCGTGGAACCCGCCTGAAATGTTTGAAGTGAAATGGCCCAACTGGTTTCTCCTCGAGCCGTTTTTCGAGATCCCCTCCAGCTCGTGGGACAAGTCCCTGGCTCTCATTCAGTGGGTTCGCGGAAAGGTCGACGACAACGGCAATCCCATATATCCGTGGGGCGGCCGCGCCGATGCGGCCGCCACCTACAGAGACAGAAAGAGGGATCTGGATTCCGGTCCTCAATGGTTGCTGGGCGACATCATCTACTCGACTCCCGTGGTTGTGGGCGCCCCCACGCTGGCCAACGCGGTGAGCGGAAGCCCGCACTATCAGGACTACCTGGCGTACCGCCAAAACAACTTCTACAGGCCCAGAATGATTTATGTCGGCGGCAACGACGGCATGGTGCACGCGTTCCTCCTGGCCAGATGGCACCCGGACAGCAACACGTGGGTTCAAGACCCCACCGATCCCCGTTGTTCCGATTGCGGAAAGGAAATCTGGGCCTACATTCCCAGCCCGATGCTCCCCGACCTTAAGAAGTTGGCAGAATCCACATACGGCACGTCGACTTGCCAGCATATCGCGATGGTGGACTTGGCTCCCCAGGCATTCGATGTGTACATTGACCACGACGGCGACGGCGACCGGGAATGGAGGACCGTTCTCATCGGAGGCCTCAGGGGAGGCGGGGACGCCTATTTTGCAATGGATGTCACCGAACCGCCGGTGGATGTTGCATGGCACAAGACGGCCAATCCCAATCCACGGATATTGTGGGAATATTCAGTGCTGAAGAACACGGCTGTTGCCTATGAGGATTCCTCTTCGCCCACAAAAGTCAAAATTGCCCGGCCGTATGCAGCCCCCGATCTGTACGCACGGCTCAGGGATATGTCGCTGTCGTGGAGCGAGCCTGTGATTGGACGGATGATAATTCCTCCGGACGTGAAGTTCTCCGTACATCATCCCGACTATGGCGTTCAGACGGTCGATACTGCAAAGGCACCGGCATGGAAAAGGGAGGATTTCTGGAATGCCCTCTCACCCACGGACGCGGGAAAGAAGTATCGCCACGTAGCCTTTATCGGAGGAGGCTTCAGAATATTCCAGCAACCCAACTGGGACGGAATGGCCCTGTATCCGTCTCCCGATATGCCCGATACCCGTAAGGGGCTTTTCAAACCGAACTTTTTGGTCATAGACATAGAGACGGGGTACAACCTTTTCCAAGAGGTGTGGCCGCTCCTCACAAAATACGCTCCGTACGATGAATGGTCGACCAGTACGCCCAAAGAACTCTTGTGGGATCTCAAGACGGTGGAGCACAACACGATCCCGTATTCTCTCGCCCATACCATTGCCGTGGATGCGTGGAATCAGGCAAGTAACGTAAGACGGGAAGACGGGTTTATCGATCACCTCTATTTCGGCGATCTGGTCGGATATTTCTATTCACTCAAGTTCAATTATAACGATCCGGCAACCGGCACCGGATCGCTGTTTGCCCGGCTGGAGTTGCGCCGCACGAAGCAGGTGAATACCGACGGCGACCCGACCGCTTCATCCTACCGTACCAATCACTACAGATCTTTGCTCCAACCCATAACCTGCAGGTTCGGTGCGACCTGGAATGACGAAAAGACCGGCCTGGCCATAGCATTCGGCACGGGCAAACTGGACAATGTGGATGGATCGGTCAACGACGACATGAACGATGTGGGAGTAATGTCCGCGTACAGTGCAGTAGATCCGATTAATGCGGTAACGCCTCCCGCGGACTCGGAGATCTTGGGACTTTCCATCGACTCGACAAACGGCAACGAAGTCACCCCCAAACCGGCCCCCGACAAAAAGGCCATTGGAGTTCTGGGGTCAAATTTCGCCATGGAGATCGCTCAGGTCACATGCCCGGGCACGGGAAACGCCACTTCTTTCGATCCCGATCCTTTGACCCATCCGTGCACCGAGGATGCTTCGGGAGTCAGGTCCAATTGCAGCAACTGGGCCACCCCGGACATCGGAGACTGTGCCGAGGCCGACGCCGGAGGCGGTAAGTGCGTATTCAGCTCGACGTACTCGCCCTGCTGGGATTGCATATACGATTTCTCCACGCCGGGCGAGCGGGTGATCGACCGGCCTCTCATCGCCGGCGGTCTCACGTTCTTCTCCACCGCCATACCGCCGGAGGACAAGAACCCATGTGATGTGGCTCAGGGGACCGGCAATCTCTATGTTTTCGACTATGCGTGCAGGCCGTTTCCCCAAGGTTATAACGTCGTCCCATCGGACGGCACGCTGACTGTTGTCCCCATACTCAACGAGGCAGGTGAAAAAATAGGGGAAAAGGTTTCGTTCCCCGGGAAGACCGGCGTACCGAGCAGACCGATTCTTGACTCGTCGGGGAAGAACGTGCTCATCCAGAAAAGTAATTCCGAGTTGGTCAAGATACCGGTAAATCTGATTGTGAATGCCACCCAGGTAACGGGCTGGAGGGAAAGGTAGGAGGACATGAAACCTCGGGAACCGCATCCTGCACGGCAAGGCGGATCTTTTCCATCGCACGACTCCGGGTTTACTCTCGTTGAACTGATGGTTGTTTGCGCCATCATGGTTCTGGCCTTGGCGGTCTCACTGCCGCTCGGAACCGGATGGCTGGAAGACCACCGCTTTTCTGCGGCATGCAGATCCTTCTATAACGCGATACATCTGGCAAAGATCAACGCAATTTCAGGATCCGCCATGTTCAACATTTCCACGATCGACATCGGGGGAGGTACCAGCGATTTTGTGGTGACCACGGAACCCTTTGTTTTCCGCTGCGATCACACGCCGAACATAAGTACTCAGGGGGACTTTCCCGTATCGCAGGGAACCGCGGTCGCCCTGACTGGGTTCATCGATCCAGTCTACGTCAACGGCAACGTCTTCGAGGTGAAGACCACCCCCACGGTGATCAATCTCTCGGATCAGGGGAACGGTTTGTGGGAAGCGGAACTGCGATTCACGCTGTATTCGGCCCGAGTACGGTGGAGTCCGGCTCCCGGCGCCCCCATTACCGCCAACACGGGAAAAGCCTGGACCGTAGCCGCGGTTCAATTCGTCCCGGCAACGGTTACGGAAAACGTGCCGGTGTATTCCGTCAAGACTACGGAAGGCACCGTGGAATGTGAGTTTGATCCGTCTTTGTACCACATTGAAGTCAACGGCAACGATGCGGCGAGTACGACGATTCCCATCGTGTTCGACTCGAGGGGATGCCCGAAGGACCTCGTTCCGTACTCGATACTGATACGAAGAAAAAAGGATGGTGCCGTGTCCGCTCAGCACCCTCCTTTTACCATAACGGTGCAGGCCTCCGGGAAGATCTTCTCCGGAGGATAGGCCGTATCGACGGACTCAAAGGTGATTTGAAATGGATTTCAACGGATCTGAAACGGGGTTCAGTCTTCTGGAAGTCATCGTGGCAATGCTGATCCTCTCCATAGGCATGCTCGGCGTGGGAACCATGGTACTTACATCGTTCAACAATGACCGGTACAACCGGCGTGTGCGAAGCGCCGATTACCTGGCCGTGAGCAAGGTTGAAGAAATGAGGGCGCTTTCGGCAGCCAAAATCGCCCAGGGAAACAACTTGAGTGAGTTGGACAGCGGCAACGACGAGCCCGGCGACGGCACCTTCGTACGTCTCTGGACCGTCAATACCCCGGAGGCCGATTCAACCGACGTTCGGAGGGTTTCGGTCAGTGTTGGTTGGCCCAGGGACGACCGCTGCACCAAGGATACTCCCGCCGGTTGCCGGTTCAGGCTCACGCGGGAAGGCTTCGTGATCACCAGATGATGCCGTTGGAGCGCCAAGAAGGAACCGCCGCTCCGCAAGGATTTCCGGAGATGCCGATGCGTAACGAACGAGGACTCACTCTCATAGAATTGATGGTGTCTTTTGCCATCTTCTCTTTCGTACTGGCTGCCGTGGTGTCTTTCTACCTGTTTCAGAGCAAGATCTCGGCAGGAGCGAGCAAGAGAAAAATCTCTCACGAAGTGACCACCGCAGCCTTGGCCGCCATACGAAGCGACATCATGCAGGCGGGAACCGGTTTACGGGGCAACGTATCCCAGGCCGGTTCCGGCACGAGACGTCAGTCTCATATGGCGGTTTTTGTCCGGTACCATGACGCGTTTCACCCGAGCGATCCGGACTCACTCTACCTGAACTGCACCGACTACCTCGACATGAGCCTTCCTCCGGGGTCATCCTTTCCCGCCAGCTTCTTCTCCGACACCTCCGTTCCAGGGGTGGGAAAGACCTGGTTCGAACTTGAGTCGGGGGTTACCGAAGCCTATGTGGATCATGTTCATGCCAATGTCCGGCAGGCGACAATGGATAGGGCCATCGTGATTCCGGACACCCCGGGTGCTGCGTACATTGAGTCCCTGACTGTTTCCCCGGATACGGCGGGAATCGATCCCCACAAGAACACTCAAAAGCTGAAATTGTCGTTCGGGTCAAGCGGGGGCGCCGGCAAGCGATATGTAGCTCCTTCCATCTCCTATGAACTCAGCGTCGCCGATGCAGACGTAAGGCAACGCGGCCGACTCGTCCGCAACGGTGAGACCTTGATCGGTGGAACGAACAATGCCTGGGAAATCCCAATGATCAAGGTGACCGACTTCAAGATCAGGTGCCGGTTCCGGGATCTCACGGCCGCGGACGGGACCGCGTGGGCTCAACTGGATCCGCAACCGGGAGGTACGTACACGGTCGACCAACTCTTACTCATTGAGGTGACGGTGAGGTACCTTGTCCGGGATATGCAAGGAGGGTACGACACGCCCAGTAACGGCCCCTCGGGCTTCCGGATCGAGGGCGACACCACACACGGCCCGTGGATGGTGGGAGGCACCCGCACCATCACCGTGAGTCCCCGGTGCCTTGTGCTTATGCAATATCTCTGATGGCAAGAGGAGGCGTCATCTTGACAATAAGGAATGATAAGGGAAGTGCGGTGGCCATCGTCCTCATGTTCCTGGGAGTGCTCAGTCTCGTGGGGGCCGGGCTCATGCTCCAGACCAAACTCGATGTCATGTTCACCAGGGCGACCGAAAGTTCCACGTCAATGGTCGGTTTGGCGGATGGAGCGGCCAACAAGGCGGTCAAGAATATGCCGTCCAACCCTCCGGCGAACATCGGCACCGACCCGGTGGTGAGTTCCACGGGGACCGTCCAGGAAGTTCAACGGTCGGGACATTACCAGCTCCGCCAGATCTTCGTGGCCAAGGCTCCCTCCGGAGCTCTGGATGGTTTCGAGATCAGTGCCGGAGGGTACGGCGGAGGCGGATACTTCCCCGCCTACTGGCTGGCGGAGGGCTACGGTTGGAAAGCTTCCCGGCCCGACAAGAAGAAGATGGTTCACATACCCATCCTCAAGGCTCACAAGGAGTAGGCATCGAAGCGCCGGCCGGAAAGGCTTGTGGATGCCGGAGAAGGGCCCGACGATATTCCGGGCCGCTTAACACTGAAAGGAAGAGCCGACGATGAGCGCATCACATCCCCGGTACAGGCTCAAGCTTTACGGTCAAACCACAAGCGATCCGGATCGGTTTGCCCGGAAGGCTGCCGTACTCCTTGAAATGAGCAGCGGTGCGGTACACTCTCTCATGCTCGATCTGCCCGTTATTCTCAAGAAGGACCTCGATGAAGACCGGGCACAGTCTCTGAAGAATCAACTGGACGCCCTGGGCGCCCTCACCATCATAGAACCCATGGCCGGAACGGCCGAGGGGTTCCTTCCGGTACGGACTCGGCCCCAGGTCTCCGCTTGGGATAGACTCAGAGAGATATGGAACGGAAATGAAACGGACCCTGAGGCGAGAATCTATGCGGCATTGCTCATAGGCGCTGCGGTGCTCCTATCGACCATCGTCACGTTCGGCTACAGTGCGAGTCTCGTCAAACTTTTCCGGCAACAGGCTCCCATCGTAAGCACTGATCCCGCATTTGCTTCTGCGCGGAGTTCACCGCTGCACACAGGCTCGAACCCTACAGACTCCACCCGGCTTATGGAACTCGACTCCGGGATCGATGAGTTGGACGCCCGGATAAAGACGCTTCAATCCCAGTACCATGAGGCGGACAACATGTTGCAGCGGGTCAATTCCTCATTCTCTGCAAACCCCGGTGAGTTGTTCGAACACGGCCGGGAAGCCGCAGATTTGCGGAACGAGATCCGTGACGCGCATTCCAAGCTTATGCACTTGAAAAACCTGCGCAGCCGATCGGAAGGCTGAACCCGCTCCGCCCTATTTCTCCCGGATCGTGGTCGAGTCCGTCTGTGAAGCGGACTCCGTCATTACCGTGCGCGATTGAGTGAGGCTCAGCACCCATCCGGAGGGCACATCGATGACAAACTTTCCGGAATCTTCGATCTTATAGTTCTTGGGAAGGAGATCCTCCTTGATATTCTTTCCCTGCTCCCCACCGAGTTTCTTCAGCGTGGCGCTCAGAACTCTCTTTGCCGCTTCGGGCTGGATTTTCTGGTTCCATTCCACCTCCGCCTTTCCGGATTCCTTGTCGTAGCGTGCAACGACGAAACTGCCCGTGGCGGGGAACGCTTCACCGCCGAACGGATTCGGCAAGAGGGTGTCGTACGTCAAGGGTTCGCCCGCCTTGTACGTCCGCCCCAGAGTCATGAAGTAGAGGTTGGGTTCACGCGTGCACATCCGGGTGATCTCTTCCTTCGTGGCAAACGTCGAGGAGACCTGCGCATTCAGTTGAGAGATCATCTGCTCGTTAAATCCGGACTTGCGCCAAACCTCGGCCATGGCATTGAGCGCCTCGGTCGCTTTGGACTTGAGTTCCTCCCAGTTCTTGACACCTTTGAGTTCGCCGGACGGCGATACTTCCAGCAGGATCGCAAAGCCCTTCAATAGATTTGCCGCCTGTTTGGCAATGGGATTCTTGGCGGCATCCGCCTGGTCGAACTTCGTCTCGCCCATGGTCCAGTTCACCAGGTATCCCTGACTGTCGGCCTTTTCCACCGAGATCTCGAGATCCGTTCTGCCGGTTCCATCAAAGAGAACCTTTCCCTCGCCCACCTTCTTGCGGTTCTTGATGATTTCGAACTTCTTCTTGGCCCCCTGCTTCCAATGGGGCTTCAACTCGATGGAGCCTTCACCGGCGGATGCCGCTGCCGTGAACACGAATATAAGGATGAAGACCGGTATGAGAACCGTCAAGTGTAATGTCTTCTTAAGCAGTACATTCTTCCCCATAATCGGATTCCTTCCGTGAGTGTCCCGGTCTGCCGGAACAGAGGCCCGTAACCCGGCACAATTTCAGCCGTCGCCCGGATCTCCTACGAACCATCCAACTTCCGCCTGGCTTGCCGCTTCGTCATTCCCGTCGCCGATTTCCATGCCTCAAGCGAATTGGGCTGAAGATTGAGATCCCCGGGCTTGTTTTCCCAGTTTCCGACGGATGGAGCGCTTACGCCGAGAAGTCTTGCAAACTCGAACCGCGACATACCGAACTTCGCGCGCAGTCTCGCCACCGCCTTACCGGTCACGGGACGGATACGTGAAAGCGGCCGTGACGTATTCTTCGCAACGACAACCTTCTCTTGGGCTTGAACCGCTTTCCCGGAGATTGTCTCCTTTGCCTTCGTCTCCTCGGCCGTCTTGGTCTTCACCTTTTTTTTCGGCTTTACCGCGGCCGTGGCATCCGTCTCTTCCTTTGACGCAGGCCTTTCCCCGCGCGGCGGACGTTTGGTCGCGGTCTTGGGCTCAGTCACGGGCTCGGGCTTCGCCTTGACCATAGCCTCCTCGGCCGTGGATTCGGGCTTCGCCTTGGCTCTTGGCTTCGGCTTGGCCTTGGCCTCGGAGGGCGCGACATCTTCCTTCATCTCTATGCCGAATACGTCCGCGAGTGCGTCATCCGCGATGCGCCTGCGGCCGGCTTCCGATACGGTCGCCGCAGCAGCCACTTCAACCTGGGCGCCGATCAGTTCTTCATGGTCCACTCCCCGGAGAAGGAAGAGCAACTCCGGCTGGTCGTCAAGCCGGGCGCCCACCCCGTAGAGAGCGGCGGCCACGTGCTTGCACATAACGGCCCAATCGGGGCAGCTACACTTCAGGGAGATCTCTTCGGACAAGGGAAATAGGCCCTCGGTGCGGTGAGTCACAACGGACATCACGTTCTTGGAAAGCCTGCCCTGAAGCAGTTCCAAAATCGAACCGATTTGCCCGGCGCACCGGTTCTTCACCTCTTTCCACTTCTTGTCGGGCAGCCTCTTGACGGAGATTTTCACCGTGTAGGACTCTGAGCCGCTGACCATGGCATTGACCTCGCCTTCGGCGATGTCGAGATGGTACACCGAACCGTTACGGATATAGGTGCGGCCGCGGGGCAGGCGGTTCTCATAGTCGCTGAACGACTCGATATGATCGCACCAGGCCTCTCCCCAAAACGTCCGCGCGATCTTTCTTCCCTCGATGTGAACGGGCTTGATGTCGAATCCCTGCTTCCGGAGCTTCGCCGCCTTCTTTTGTGCGCGGGCGCGGCGCTCGGCCACCGGCACGTATGGTCTCCAATCGTAATAGCTCATTGCGCTTCTCCTACAATTGTGCCCGATCCACATCCAGAGCCACGACCTTGAGCAACTCCTCGTCGCTCATTTCCGTCAGCATGGAGTCGGCCCCGCCTTTCAGGATGTCGTCGGCAAGGTTCGTCTTTTCTTCGATCAAGGCGTCGATCCTCTCCTCGACCGTCCCCTGGCAAACAAACTTGTGCACCAACACATTTCGATGCTGGCCTATGCGGAACGCCCGGTCCGTCGCCTGGTTTTCCACGGCCGGGTTCCACCAGCGGTCGAAGTGGACCACGTGAGACGCGGCGGTGAGGTTGAGGCCCGTGCCGCCCGCTTTGAGAGAGAGCACGAAAAAGGGCGGCCCGTCTTCCCGCTGGAACGCGTCGATCAGGCTCCTGCGCTTCTTGATTGCGGTTCCACCGTGCAGGACCAGGCCCTCGCGGCCGAACACCCGCCCGAGAAATGCCGCGACCGGATCGGTTATCTCCCGGAACTGGGTAAACACGAGAACCTTTTCCTGTCGAGAAGCGATTTCCTCACAGATCGCGCCGAGCCTGTCGAACTTACCGCTGTCGGCCGGTTCGTACGCTCCGTCGCCGAGGAACTGACCGGGGTGATTGCATATCTGTTTGAATCTCATCAAATAGGTCAGGACAAGCCCGCGGCGTTTTATTCCGTCAAGTCCTTCGAGAGCCCGCGCGAGTTCCTCCACCGACCTGGCGTACATCGCGGCCTGCTTCTTCGTCAGGCCGCAGAACACCTTCATTTCGGTCTTGTCGGGAAGGTCCGCGATAATGCTCTTGTCCGTCTTGAGCCGTCTGAGGACATAGGGCGCGACCAGATTCCTCAAGGGTGCGTACCGGTCATGCCGTCGCTCCTCAAGGGCCTTGACGAATCCCTTGAATTTCGCGGCCGAGCCCAGCAGTCCCGGGCAGAGAAAATCAAACAACGACCAGAGATCGGACAGCCGGTTCTCCACCGGCGTGCCGGTGAGTGCGATCCTGGCGTCCGCCTTGAGCTGTTTGACCGTTCTCGTTTGGCGCGTGGAGGGGTTCTTGATGGCCTGGGCTTCGTCCAGAATTGCAAGCCGCCACTTGATATCGAGCAGCCATTTCTTCCTGAGCAGCATCCCGTACGTGGCGAGCACCACGTCGGTGTTCTCGAGCGCCTTGCCGGGCATCTTGCCCATGGCGGCAAGGGATGTCTTGTCCATTTCCGACGGGTGGACATAACAGGCTTCGAGCGTCGGCGCGAAGCGTTCTATTTCGGCCTTCCAGTTCGCCAGGAGGGATGCCGGAAGCACCAGAAGCGACGGTTTGCCCGAAGACTTCCTTTCTTCCTTCAGGGCAAGCAGGAGCGACAAGACCTGTACGGTCTTGCCCAATCCCATGTCGTCGGCAAGACATGCCCCCAGTCCCAGGTTTGTAAGGAACCAAAGCCAGTTGCGCCCGGTTTCCTGGTAATGACGCAAAGTGCCGCGAAAGCCGTTGCCGCGCGCTCCGCAGGTCAACCCTTCCGGATTACGTAAGCCCGATAGAACTTCGGAAAGCCATTCGCCCGCATCAACGAAAGACCACTCGTGTTCTTCGAGTCCGGACGAACCGTTGACATTCAAGTCGGCAGGCGCGCCGGCAAGCAGCCGCATACCCTCATTGAAGGAAACGCCTTCCCCGGCCGCGCGGGCCTCCACTTGTTTCCAGTGTACAAGGGCCTCGGACAGCTTTTCCCGATCGACTTCGACCCATTGCCCCTTCACGTATGCAAGACCGTCCTCGGACTCCAGGATCCGGCGCCATTCCTCTTCCGTGAGGTTTTGGTCCCCCAGGGCAACACCGACTTTGAAGTCCAACATGGCCCCGGCTCCGAACCGGTTCTGTTTCTTGTCGCCGATGGTAACGGCCACGCGAGCGCGGGCACGTTTCCGCCACCAGTCCGGGAGCCTCACCAGGAGGCCGCTTTCCTCGAGAAGGGGCACGGTCTTGAGAAGGCGGTACGCCTCGCCCGGAGTCCACGCAACCGGGTGATAAATATCGCCGGAATGGACCAACTCCCTGACAAAGTCGACCTTCTCGGATGCCTGCTGCACCGGCAAGAGCAGGTTGATCAGCGCCTTCTTGTTTCTCTCCCCCGCATATTCCTGCAAAGCTTTTCCCAGAGGCCGGTATTGCACGCGGCCTCCCTTGGACAGGCTTGGTGCATACGTGGCGAGAAATGCGAACGGCAACTCCGGATCGTTCTTGTTTTCCGCAAGGTGAAAACAGACGCGCCCCACCTGGCGCCACATCGCTGCATGCTTCTTCAGCCACCCGGTCAAGCCGTCCGTTGACGCCGCGATCTCATTCTGCGCCCACCGGTCCAATTCAACCCAAAGGTTACGCAGGACTTCGCCGCTCAGGTACTCTCCTCCCTGCATGGGCGGCGCGGAGAGTATCATGGTCGCCAGTTCGGATTGATCAGGCGGCTCAATAGGATCGAGACGTATCCCGACGGAATCCGGCGTGCGGCATAGTTCCGTCAGGTACCCGCAGGAGAAATCCCTCCAAAAGGCGAAAGCCTGCGGGGGCGGCACATCGGGCCTCGTGGCGGCAAGCGAGAAAAGCCCCGAGGCCTGGGATGACGAAAACGCCGCCGCAACCCTCTTCATCCAGGAATCCGGTTCCGCGCCGCCGGGGTCTCCGCCTTCCCGTAAGCGGAGGTGACCGCCGGGCGTTAGGATAAGGTCATAGTTCATTGGCATTCTTCAAGCTCTGGAATTATCGGCCCTTTCTTCACTGAGCCCCTCCTCAGGCTCCGTCGTGACCACGTCGCTGGTTACGGGCCTACGGTTTGCGCCGTTTCATCCCCTATACCTTCCCGGCGCGATCAAGGATTTTTACCTGCACCGGAGATGGTTATCGCATCGTCGGTCATGCCTATCCGTTCGTTCGGGGAATGTCAAGCGCTAGTTGTGAGCAAAAGCCATGAGGGACGCACTTTATTTTCGAGGCTCTTCTGAGACGGATAGCGAAGGACATCGGGATCACCGTTGATGAATTGCTTGGTCCGATGAATCCAAAGCCTTGTTGGCCGAACGCATTGTTGAGTACCTGGAAACCCATGCGGCCGCTGATCCGGAACGTTTGCATCTCGACACGGCAATACGCTGAACCGGGGGGAGCGTTGAGGATCGTCCCTCATTCCCCCCGCCCTCGTGCCGACCATTCCCAAAATCTTTCCGCATGAATAAGCAATTCTTGACCGGAATATTACGCCAATGATACTATGGTATCGGGTGGAGCACCCGTACAGGTACGCCATTCGGTTTTCGTCGTGAGAATGATGAGGAGACCGACCGATTCCATACGATTCGCACAAGATTCGGCTTACCAAAGACGAGGTCCGGAGATTCTTTGAGGATATCAAGGCCGGGGTACCCGACGATGCTTTACGGGAAAAATACAACCTATTGGGAAACGAATTTCTGGTTGCAAAAGCGTCCGTCCTGGATTACCTCAAATCCGTCCGGGATAAGAACGCCAAGCCGACTCGGCAGATCAGCGCCAAAGGTTTTCTCAATGACGTGACCTCGGGTGTGGACGACGAAACCCTCATGAACAAATACCATCTCACCCAACGGGAGCTTCAGAGCCTGTTCCGGCAGCTCATCGATGCAGGCCTCGTTTCAACCATGGAAATCGCCAACCGGCTTGAAATAACCAAGAGTCAGGTAGCGGAAGCCTTTGTTGAAATGGGCAAAGCCATAGAGGAATTGGACTAAGTGCTTCGTTTCCCAAACGCGGGGTGCCACATTAACGTACGCCGTCTGTGTCTTGGTAGCGCCGGCCTCCGTGCCGGTAATCTTGCCTCCCCCCGTTGACGGGGGGACTGAGGGGGATATCGCCCGGCTGGGAAACGAAGCACTAAGGTCCGGTTCGCCGTTTCATACATGCGGTTGCGCATTCCGCATCGAACGACAAGAAACCGGTTTTGACGTTTCACATCCTCCTCCCCGAATGCCTTCATCCGCTCCCCTCGTGCACCAAGGTAAGGCGTCCCCTCCTCAGACGGAAAGCGGATATCCGGCTTGCACCGGATCTGCACCAAATCGCCTCGGAGTTTCCTCTCCATCTTCATTCCCGTTGCACAACACTTAGGCATACTGACGCCAATGGTTGAGTCAACCGCGGACCGCAACTGAAAGGAAGAGAATCATGGTTGAAGAATCCCGCCCGGACCGCATCGGCGACGACGACGTGAAGCCGGTTTCGTCCCAGTCTGAATCACCCGCAAAGAGGCCGGGATGGAAATTTCTTGTCTTCGGAACGGCGGTTCCCCTCGCAGTCGTGTTCATTGAGTTTACAACCCGGGTGTGTGCCATGGAGTTCTTCGACCCCATTCCGACGCTCTTGCACACCATGGCGGCGATTTTTGTCCCGTTTGCCAATCTGGCGGTCTGGTATGTGGTCCGCAATTCCGTCGGATCACACGTCTTCATGATAGGCCTGGCCAATGGAGCGGCCATTGGGATTTCGTTGTACTACACGCTGGTATTTCTGCCGCTGCTGCCCTTTGCACTGATTGCCGTCGTGGTGTTCGGTATCGGAATCCTTCCCATGGCGCCCCTTTTCGCCTTGGTCGCCGCGTTATGGGGTCGTCGGTATCTTCGCCGACTGCACCGGGGTGCCGCCAAACCTCAGGTCCGGTTGACGCTTGCAGGGGCTGCGATGGGTCTCCTGGCGCTGATTGCGCTGAACATCCCAATCACCGTAACCCGAATAGGCATGCAGATGGCCGTATCGGAAGACGCGGATACCAGATCAACGGGCCTGAAGGTGCTCCGAATTGCGGGAAACAATGAACTCATGCTGCGCTCATGTTATCAGCGACTGGGCAAGACCATGGACCTCGTCAGCCTGCTTGTTTCGGCAGGCAATCCGCTTTCGCCGTCCAATGCCCGGGAAGTCTACTACCGGGCTACCGGGGTTCCCTTTAATTCGCTTCCCCCGCCGTCCATGGTGTTGCGGGGAAACAGGCCGCTTCGTCTTCTCAGTTTCGATCCCGACCAGGGCGGCACGACGGTCGGCGGCAAGATCAAGGGATTATCCTTGGCCGATTCAAGGCTTGACGGTTCAATGGATTCCGATGCCGCGCCGGCCTACGTTGAGTGGACCATGGAGTTCAGGAATGACTCGCTTGAACAACAAGAGGCTCGGGCGCAGATCGCCCTGCCCCCCGGAGGCGTGGTCTCGAGACTCACGCTTTGGATAGACGGTCAAGAACGCGAAGCCGCGTTTGCCGGTCGAAAGGAGGTTCGGCAAGCTTATGAGCGGGTGGTGCAAAAACGCCGTGATCCGGTACTGGTGACCACCCACGGTCCCGACCGGATCCTCATGCAGTGTTTCCCGGTGCCGCCGCATGGAGGCAAGATGAAGCTGCGCATCGGAATCACCGTTCCGCTCCTCTTGCCTGCCGAATCAAGGGCGGTTTTGAGACTGCCTTCCTTCATCGAGCGAAATTTCCGAATAGACGACGCCGTCCGGCACATGGTCTGGTTGGAGTCCGCTCAGGCTTTGGAATCCCGACTGAAGGCAGTGATAACCGAAGAGACCGCTGCAAAGGCCCATACACTCCGTGGATCCATCACCGATAGGGAACTGGCGGAGCCCATATCCCTCGTAACGGCCCACCGTTCACCCCACTGCAGGCGGGCGTGGACAACCGACGACATCGGTGCCGGTCATCACATTGTGCTCCAGACCTTGAAGACCGAACCCAACAAGGTCCCGGGGGAAGTCGTACTGGTTGTGGACGGGTCATCGTCGATGTCGGGATCCGCTTCTCATATCCGTGAAGCCGTTGCCTCACTGCCGGCGGGTATCCGGCTCACGGTTCTTCTCGCAGGCGACCGGCCCGCCGTACTTTGGGAAGAGGAAGACCTCGGCTCCGACCCCAAAGATATCCCGCCTGCCGGGGTCATGTTTAGGGCTGCGTTTACCGGAGGACAGGACAATGTGCCCGCACTGGCCCGGGCATGGGACATTGCCGCACGGAAGGGAGGGGGAGCGGTCGTCTGGGTTCACGGACCCCAGCCGGTGGAGATGACCGGTACGGAGATCTTGAGGCAGAAATGGGAAAGACGTCCCGACGGTCCGGTCCTGTACGAGATCCAGGCCGGGTTGGGCCGGAACACCGTAGTTGAAGCGCTGGACGGCATTGCCGCAGTGAAGGCGGTCCCGCGGTTGGGCACCGTACGTGAAGATCTCGAGCGTCTGTTCACCGGCTGGAAACCGGGCTCCGAGGTCGTCGTGGCCGAACGTCAACGGTTAAGGGCGGACGAAGTCAAAGATCTCAAAGGTGCAAAAAGGACTTCCAACCACCTGGCGAGACTCTGGGCGCACGACGAGGTCCTGAGACTTCTCCGCTCCGGCAAGAGTGCGGCCAAGGAAAATGCCGTCGAGCCGGCCTGCCGATACCAGCTGGTCACTCCCGTCACTGGAGCCGTGGTGCTCGAGACCGCGGGGCAATATGCGGAAGCCGGTCTGACTCCCGTGTCGGCCGACAAGGTGCCCACCATACCGGAACCGGAGACCTGGCTGCTTATGGGCGTATTACTTGCGGTTTTTCTCTGGACCCTTTACCACAGGAGGCTGAAATGGTCCGCAGCGTGAAGACGTGGTACGTGTTGTTGGCGGTTCAGGCCGCGGCATACATGCCCATTTGGAGATGGTACCTTGCCCGGACGGCCGACGGATCGGATGAACCGTGGGGTTTCATCGCATTGGCCGCAGCACTCATCGTGATCCTGGTCAACAGGACGCGGCACGCCCCGAGAGACTCGGACCTGCTCCTTCCGTCGGTCCTTATCGTTGCCTATGCCGCCACGTACTCGTTCGTCCCTCGACTGGTGCAGGCCATGATCGCCGTGACCGCGCTCAGCTGTACCACAAGCGTGATCGCACTCGGGGTGCGGGTCCACGTTCCCACGCTCGGCCTGCTTGTGCTGTCGTTACCCCTGGTGCCTTCACTTCAGTTCTACCTGGGCTATCCCTTTCGGGTCCTCTGTGGATCGCTGACCGCTCCGTTGCTCCAATTGGCGGGGCTCGACGTGGTGAGGGAGGGCACGTCGCTGCGGTTCGGAACGCAACTCGTTTCCATCGACGCACCCTGCAGCGGAGTCAAGATGCTCTGGGCGGCTCTGTTCTTTGCCTTTCTCCTCTCATCCCTCTTCAGGTCGAGTCCATTGCGTACCATGCTGACGGCCGGAGCGGCAGTAGGTGCGGTCCTGTTCGGAAACGTCTGGAGATCGGCCGCGCTGTTCCATCTGGAAAGCGGCATGCTCGTTATGCCCGAATGGAGCCACGAAGCCGTCGGAGTTTGTGTATTCGCAGGAGTGGCGGTTTTCATCTTGTGGTTTGCAGACCGCATGGGCAATCGGGGGCCGACCGGAACCGGTGCTCCCGATTCCGATGCGCAATCATGCCGGCGATTCCTGCCGAGGTACGCTTCCCGCTTCGGGGGTGTGTCATGAAGAGCATCGCCTTCTATCTGTTTGCGTGTTCTCTGGCCGCGCTGGTGCCGTTCGCAGGGTTTGAACGGGGCAACGTCGCGGTTGACGAGACTGTCTTTCCGGGTTGGCCCGCGGAATTTCACGGCAAGCCCTTGGTGCAATTGCCGATGTCGGAACGGGAAAAGAGCTTTGCGTCGGGATTCCCCGGCCGGATCGCGACATTGGGCGACGGCAAGCGCACGATCATCATGCGGTGGGTAACGAAGCCCACACGGAAGCTCCACCCGGCAAGTCACTGTTTCAAAGGTTTCGGCTATAACGTGCGCCCGCTCCCCATAAGGATCGACGGTCAAGGTCGCCACTGGAGCTGTTTCGAGGCGGAAAGCAACGGCCGTCGTTTGCTGGTTTACGAACGGATATCCGATGACCGGGGGAACGCCTGGACCGATGTGTCGGCCTGGTACTGGGCCGCACTCCTACGCCGGACCCGCGGATCGTGGTGGGCCGTGACGGTGGCCGACACGGCAGATTTGTGAGAAAGCGGTTTGAGGTTTTTTTCTCGTTCTCGTAGGGGTAGGCCCCCGTGCCTACCCGGGCGGCGACAGGGGGCGGCCCCTACAGCCCGGGAATGCCTATCCGCCGGGCTCTGCCCGGTCTTCGGCTCGGAGTCCCGGGGGCTTTCATGGTAGGTTGTGATCGCCCCGATCATGGGGGTTTGTAAGAATACGGTTTGAGGTTTTTTTGCGTTTGATGAGTAATGGCTTGGAACCCCGACGAATAAGCCGGTCGAATCGCGGGGCTTTTGTTTTCACGGCCTTTGATGATTGACAGCCGGGCCTGTCGGTGCGTAAGATATGAAGCAGCCGCCAAGGTGCTGATCGAACGGAGATGAGATGCGGGAGTGGTGCGTCCCGGGGGTAATGGTTTCGTTCAGAGTCTGCGGCAGCTTGTCCGACACGTTTTCCGGGGATCCGCCCCCTGAATCCGTAGCGGGCCGAACGCATGTCCATACGGACGGGGGAAGAAACACTTCGCGACACTTTGCCTGATTTCGGCAATCCTGTGAGCGTTGGGACCCGAAACCGAGCTTGACCGGGAAGAAGTGGAGTTATAGGAAGTCTTCCTCTCGGGAGTTCGCGTGTCTGAAGGGAGCTAAGTAATTTGGAAGCCGAATTTGATGATTCCCCGGAGCACATGGATCAACTGCCGGGCATGGCCGATAGGAAATCGGCGACAGGTTCGATCCTTGCAATTGATGACGACTCGACTACGCTGGGATTACTGGAAGACTTACTGACCTTGAACGGATTCAAAGTGTTCACCGCTTCGGAGGGCGGTGAGGGAATTGAACTGTTTTCAGACAAGCGGCCCGACCTCGTAATCACGGATATCCAGATGCCCCGCATGGACGGTCTTGAGCTGCTTCGGCGGGTGAGGTCCATCGACGATGCCGTGCCGGTCATCCTCGTCACGGGGCACGGGGACCTTGACAATGCAATGAGAGCGTTACGCCGTGGTGCTCATGATTTCCTCTTGAAACCCATCAATGCCGATATCTTGCTGAACACGGTCAAGAAAGGGCTCGAACACTGCAGACTCAGACGGCTGGAGATGCACTATCGCCGTGTCCTGGAGGAACGGGTCGAAGAGCGGACGCGGGAACTGGCAGAGAGAACCCGGGAACTCGCGAGAATCAACGAGTTTCTCCAGGGGATCATCAACAGTTCCACACGGGTGGCCATTGTTCTCACGGATTTCGAGCACAAGGTGACCTTCTGGAACACCGGTGCGGAGAACATCTACGGCTATTCCAGTGATGAGATGTTGGGCTCGTCCGTTCTTAGGCTCTACCCCGTCGATGACGTGACCCTCGAGACGGTGAACAAGCTCGGCCAACTCATGCAGAGCGAAGCCGGCACCGTGCAGGAGAATATCAAGCAGGTATCCAAGGACGGAAAGACGCTCACGCTCTCGATGGCGGTCTCCCCCATGAAGGACGCATCCGGCCGCGTACGGGGAATTCTCGCCCTTGGCCAAGACGTCACCAAAGAGGTCATACTGCATGAGGAGTTGCTGGAATCGTACAAGCGGATCAAGAAGATGCAGGGGGCCTCGATTTTTGCACTAGCCAAGCTCGCCGAATCCCGGGACGGAGAAACGGCCTATCATCTCCTAAGGTTGCAGGAGTATTGCAGAATACTCTGCGACCGGCTCGCGTTCCGCAAGCCGTACTCGAAGCATATGACCAAACGGTTCATCGAGGATCTTGTCCAGTGCTCGGTGTTGCACGACATCGGCAAAGTCGGGATACCGGATTCCATTCTCTTCAATCCGCGGAAATTCGGCATCGATGAATTCGAGATTATGAAGCAACACACGATTCACGGGGGCAGGGCCCTGGAAGAAGCCGCGGAACGAAGCGGCGGAGAAGAGAGCTTTCTCACCATGGGAAAGGACGTGGCCTACTTCCATCATGAGCGGTGGGACGGAAAGGGCTACCCCTTCGGATTGAAAGATCTGGAAATCCCGTTGGCCGCGCGAATCGTGGCAATAGCGGACGTGTACGATGCTCTCACCACGGAGCGACGTTACAAGAGGGCGTTTTCACATACGGAGGCCCGGGAGGTCATCGTCGGCGAGAAGGGTAAGCAGTTCGATCCGGGACTGGTAGACGCCTTTCTGGAAGCCGAAGAAGAATTTCGGCAGATCAAGGAAACGTTGCGCAACGTGCAGGCTTCTCGGGAAAAGGCGCACGCGGTCGTCCAAACAGTTTCCAAGTAGCGATTCAAGGCGTCTGAACTCTTCCTCGGCAGGATCCGCTCACCGGCACGTAACGTCGTCCCCGCGGGATCGCTACAAACGACCCGGCAGGCCGATGAATATGAAATCCGGATGTTGACTCTGTAGGGGAAGAGACGTCATAATCGTTGCGGTGAGGGGTGCGGCGGTGTGCGCGGATTTTTCCGGCTGCTGCTCTTTCTCGTCTCCCGGACGATCCCCCTCCGACTATAACCACCGGACTTCAGATACAGTGTCCTGCTGAATTACCGGCTCTTCCATGAGGGACGGCGATGGCTCAAATAGATGCGGTGCTTAATTTGGCGGTTCAGGCTCGGGCCTCCGACGTTCATATCGCCACGGGAAGCTCCTTCGTGTTCCGTCAGTTCGGCAAGTTGAAAAGGATCAAGTCTCAGGAGGTTAGTCCGAAACTGTCCAAGACGCTCATTTATGAGATCTTGACTGAACGGCAGCGGGCTCAGCTGGAAAAGGACCTGCAAATCGACTTCAGTTACGAGATGGAGGGCAAGGCCAGGTTCAGGGGCAATGTCATCGTGCAGCGGAAGGGTCTTGACGCCACTTTCAGAGTGATCCCCCTGCAGATCCCCACGATTGACCAATTGGGCTTGCCGGTGGTCGCGCAAAAATTTTGCGATTTCCATCAAGGTCTCATTCTGGTCACCGGTTCTACGGGTCAGGGAAAATCCACAACGCTTGCGGCAATGATCGACCAAATCAATTCGAGACGTCCCCTGCACATCCTTTGCATCGAGGACCCCATCGAGTTTGTTCATCCCATCAAGATGGGCGTGGTGAACCAGCGGCAGCTGGGCGTGCATACGCAATCTTTCGCCAACGCGCTGAGAGCGGCCCTTCGAGAAGACCCGGACGTCATTATGGTGGGAGAGCTCCGGGATCTGGAATCCATACGACTTGCGGTAACCGCAGCGGAAACGGGGCATCTGGTGCTGGGCACCCTTTCCACATCTTCGGGCCCGAAAACGGTTGACCGATTGATCGATTCATTCCCCCCCGACGAGCAGAACCAGATCAGAACCATGCTGGCCGAAGGGCTTCGTGCAGTGGTCACCCAGAAACTCCTGCCGGGCCCGGATGGAAAACACCAGATCCTGGCATGCGAAATCATGATCGGTACGATACCGTTGGCCAATCTGATACGGACCGAAAAGACGTTCCAGCTGCCCTCGGTGATGCAGACGGGCCGAGCTCAGGGAATGCAATCAATGGACGACGCAATCAAGCAACTCTACAAAGACGACAAGATCACTTACCAAACGGCGCTGGACTACGCAGAGGACAAGAAGTCCTTCAAACGCAGGTAAGGAGAACATCGGTTCCCATGCCCAAAATAGACGCCTTATTGACGGAAATGATCCGAGCCGGAGCGTCGGATCTCCACATGGTGCCGGGTCTTCCGCCCATGCTGAGGCTCAAGGGAGACCTCGTTCCCACCAAGCATAAGCCTTTGTCGCACCAGGTGAACGAGCAGCTATTCTTCGAAATGATGACCGAGGAACAAGAGAAGCGTCTCCGGACTACGCTGGAATTGGACAAGGCCTACGAGATCGAAGGTCTGGCGCGGTTCAGGTGCAACTATTTCTACCAGATGAGGGGAGTCGGCGCAGTATTCAGGCAGATTCCTACGGACATCAAGACTCTGGAACAACTCGGCATGCCGAATGGCGTGCATAAGATCATGGAGATCCGGAAAGGCCTGGTGCTGGTGACCGGTCCCACAGGGTCCGGCAAGAGCACAACCCTGGCCGCGATCATCAATCAGATCAATGAGACCCGCGAACAGCACATCATAACCATTGAAGATCCTCTGGAATTCGTTCACAAGAACAAGAGATCGCTCATCACGCAACGGGAAATCGGAGCACATGCCCATGACTTTGCCGACGCGCTGAGAGTCGCGTCACGCGAAGACCCCGACATCATTCTCGTCGGAGAAATGCGGGATCTGGAGACTATTTCCCTTGCGTTGACCTGTGCCGAGTTGGGGATTCTGGTGTTCGGAACGCTCCACACCAACAGTGCGGTCAAGACCATCGACCGCATAATCAATGCGTTCCCCGCCACACAGCAGAACCAAACAAGGAGCATGCTCAGCGAATCGCTCAAAGCGGTTCTTGCCCAGCAACTCCTCAAAACCTCCGACGGACACGGCAGATGCGCAGCGGTTGAGATATTGATAGGCAACGCCGGAGTGTCGAACCTAATCCGTGAATCGAAATTGACGCAAATCGCCTCCGTCATTTACACCGGAACGTCGGAGGGAATGCAGACCATGGACCAGGCTCTCCAGCAACTCGTCGACGCCGGCCGCATTACACCTGAAGACGCGTACTGGAAAGCCATCGACAAGGAATCCTTTGCAAACCAGTGCAAGGATTCGATGCTGGCGTAGTCTCCGGGTTCGTCGGCACGGTCCCCTACCCCGTTCCGTCTTCCCGGAGCAGGCGTGACCCGGTTTCCTTATCCGTTCCATTCCCAAGCCGAATGCCCGCAACGACCGGCACGAACCAATCGCCGACGCAATCTGCGCCGCTTGCCGGATCGGGCGAAGAACAATTTCCTGGAAAGATAAGCGGACTGGTAGTATAGACTTCTTCCGTCCGGGGACAAGGGACGGGAGTATTATGGTGACGCTCATTGAAATTCGCGGTAATCCTAATCCAGTTCCTCAAGGATCCCGCCAGTCGTTCGATGCGGTCCCCATAAGGAGAGGATACGTGCAGGCATGGTAATCGTAGGCGTGGACCCGGGAAGCGCTGTGACAGGCTATGGGATAATTTGCAAGAACGGTGTTCAGGCAAGTCATGTTGCCAGTGGGGTGATACGACCGTCAAAGGCGGCGTCTCACTCGAAAAAACTGTGGGAGATTCATGAACGGCTGAACGAGGTTGTCCTGGAACACCGGCCTTCGGTGATGGTGGTGGAGTCTCTGTTTCATTCCCACAACAGTCAGAGCCTTATGAAACTAAGCCAGGTGCGGGGCGTTATCCTTCTTCTTGGAGAATCGCACGGACTGGACATCTTCGAATACAGCCCCATGGAGATCAAACTGGGGCTTACCGGGTACGGCAGGGCGGAAAAGAGTCAAATGGTGTTCATGGTGACCAAGATACTCGGTTTACCCGATCTCAAGTCCACGGATCAGGCCGACGCGCTGGCTATGGCACTCTATCATTCTCATGTTTGCCGACCTGACGGAGTTGCACGATGATTGCTTGTTTACGGGGCAACGTGCTGTTCAAGGGAATCAACCGTCTTGTTGTGGATGTTCAGGGGGTGGGATACGAGGTTGCGGTATCATTGGCAACGCTGGAAGCGCTTCCCGGGAACGGCGAGGTTTTTCTGCACGTGCACACGGCCCTGCGGGAAAACGCATTGGAACTCTACGGTTTCTGCACCGAGGAAGAGAAGGCCCTCTTCGAGATGCTCATCACCGTCAAGGGGATTGGAGCCCGGACTTCCCTTGTAATCCTTTCAGGAATATCGCCGGAAGGATTGCGCAACGCGGTTCTCGGCAGCGATTTGCACAGATTGACGGCAATCCCCGGCGTGGGCAGGAAATCCGCGGAACGGATCATTCTCGAACTGAAGGAGAAAATTCAGAAGTTTGGAGTGGGAACTCTGCCTGCCGCCGGCCGGGCCGGGGCTTCCTCGTTGGAGGAAGACCTTGTCTCCTCTTTGATCAATCTCGGCTACAAAGACCGCGTAGCTTCCGAAGCCGCGAAAAAGGTACTGAAAGGTTCCGGTCCGGACCTGACGTTGACCCGGGCGCTCAAGACGGCCCTCAAAGATCTTATGAAGTAGGGCGTAAACGTTCGCCGCGGGGAAGTGCGGATAGACCGGGAAGACGGTCCCGAATACCGAGAAATCCCTTGAGTCTTGGTGCCGCCGTGGTTTAATCTTACAGGTTCAACTTCCGGAAGGAGGAAATCCGCATATGAGATTCGTGGTTATCGGCGGAGATGCCGCCGGCATGAGCGCCGGCTCCAAAGTCAAACGAAACGATCCAAGCATCGAAACGACGGTGCTCGAAGCTTCAACCGACGTCTCATACTCTGCTTGCGGCATGCCTTACAACGTGGCCGATGCCGGCCGGGAAATGGATGACCTGGTCGTACGCAAGGCGGAAGTCTTTCGAGCCAAACAGGGCATAGACCTGCGGGTTGACCACACGGCGACGGCCATAGACCGTGTCGGTAAGAGGGTCCTGGGCAGGACGTCCGCGGGTGAGGACTTCGAGGTGTCCTATGACAAGCTGTTGATCGCCACCGGGGCGCGTGCACGCAAGCTCGACGTCCCGGGCGCGGACCTGCCGGGCGTCATGAGCCTGAAAAGCCTGCAGGACGGCCGGGATATCAAGGCCTGGCTCGCATCCGGCAACGTGAAGCGGGCCCTTATCGTCGGCATGGGATACATCGGCCTCGAGATGGCGGACGCTCTTCATGAGCGGGGCATCAAGGTCGATATGATCAAGCCCAGTCCTCGCCTGTTGCCGTATATGCCCGAGGAAATGGCCGATGTCGTATTGAACGAACTCACCGGCAAAGGCGTGAACGTCCGGCTGGGCGTGGCCATAAAGGCAATCGAGCGTACTCCCTCCGGCCTAAGAGCAATCCTCGACAACGGAGAACTGGATACGGATATGGTTCTCACCGGCCTGGGAGTCGTCCCCAATTCGGAGCCGGCCGCCGCTGCGGGGCTTGAGCTTGGCCCCCACAAGGCCATTGCCGTGGACAAATCCCTGCGGACTTCGGATCCCGATATCTACGCCGCAGGGGATTGTGCGGACGCTTACCACGTGGTGACCGGTCAAAGGGTGTGGGTCCCCTTGGCGCTCAGAGCAAACCGAGCGGGATGGGCGGCGGCCGACAACGTCACCGGGGGCGCGGTTGAACTGCCCGGAATCGTCGGCACCGCGGTATTCAAGGTACTGGACCTGGAAGTCGCACGTACGGGCCTCAGTATTGACGAGGCAAAGCGAGCCGGATTCCATCCCGTGGAAAGCATGATCAAGAGCCGCTCCAGAGCACATGCTCACCCCGGAAACCAAACCATTTATGTTAATTTGACAGCGGACGCAAAGACGGGGAAACTGCTCGGCGGGAGCATGGTGGGCAAGGAAGGCGTTGCCCACCGCATCAACGCCGTGGCGGTAGCGCTTCACGCCGGGCTAACCGTTGCCGAGTTCTTCCAGTGCGACATGGCGTACGCTCCACCGTTTTCTCCGGTGTGGGACCCGCTGTTGACTGCGGCCAATCAGTTGTTGAAGAAGTTATAGAAGTCCTGTTCCCGGAGAGGACTATCCCGTGGAAGAGTCGGCGGGACGGACTTGTCGGGTAGGGATCTTGGAAATGACTGAATCATACTCTCCCCGGTGCAAAGGCGAAGGGCGGTCTTCGCAGATTCTGTCGCCGCTGTACGGGACGATAGCTCTGGATTTCCTCGTCATGGGAGAAGCTCACGAATGCCCGTACCTGCACGGCCGGATTGCGCGGGAGGAAGCCTTCAGAGCTACGGAGTTTCCTCCGGACCTCTACCACGATTTCATGGATCATGGTTTCCGCAGATCCGGTCATATATTCTACAGACCGGCTTGCGAGGACTGTGGAGAGTGCCGGTCCATACGGATTCCTGCACGGGATTACAAACTGAAGAAATCGCACCGGAGGATTATCAACAAGAATCGCGACATCGTCGTTTCCATGGCCCACCCAAGGCTGTCCGGACAAAAGCAGAGAATGTACGAGGATTACCTGGCCGTTCAACACCGGTCCAGTACCGAGAATTCCGCCGACGATCTGTACCGCTTTCTGTACTGCTCGCCCATCAACACTCTGGAACTCGAATACAGGCTGCTTGACAGGATCGTTGCCGTTGGAATCGTGGACTTGTGTTCCAGGTCGCTCTCTTCGGTTTACGTTTACTTTGATCCTGAATTTGCACACAGGAGCTTGGGTACGTTTACCGCGATAAAGGAGATCATGGTCTGCCGGGAACTTGGAATAGGGCATTGCTACCTGGGGTTCCTGGTCGCGGACTGCCCGTCCATGAGCTACAAGGCACGCTTCGAGCCCTCTGAGGTCCTCGATGCTTCATTCGCCTGGCAACCGTATACGGCAGCGACGAAGCGGGATCGCCGCACCGGCGCGAGGCAAGAACCGATGTGACGCTCAACGAGCCGGCGTCGTGCCTGTCGGCGAACCCCAAGGCATTCCTTGAGGGATAGTCGGCAGTCCTGTTTCAAGACCCCGGGGACAATCAGAAGTAGAGGAGAAACTCGTTGAGCTTGATCCGGGCCCGCCTGCTCAGGACGAACCACAGAGGCGCTTCCTCGGTACTGATCCGGGCTATGCCCTGCATACCCGGCCTGATGTCCGGTGGGCGGGACTCGAAGGTTGCCTTGACCCTGAAGACATTGCCTATCCGTTCCTTTGCCTCGGCTGCAGGGGCAATGCTTTTCACCTTGAGCGGATAGCTCTCGCCGGGCTTGAAGTTGAAAAACACTTCCGCCGGAACGCCGGCCTTCACAAACCCCACGTCGCTCTCCTGCACAAAGATGTCCATCAGGAGGGACTTGGACGGAGCAATTGAGCACAGCGCTTCACCGGCCTTGAAGCGTTTGCCTATGAGGGTATCGATCTGCTCGGTCAGGATTATGCCTTCCTCGGGGGCCTCGATCGTCAGGAATTGTTTCTGCCAATTGAGAAACTCCAACTGCTGCTCGGCCCGCCTGAATTTTAGTGCTACCAACTGACTCTCGGCCAGTTTCACCGGGTCTTCCGCTCCCATATTACGTAGGATCTCGATTTCGGCCCGGTAGCTTTCCCGCGTTCTCTTGGCCTCCCGAATCTTGTACTCCAACTCCTCCGCGTCGAGCTTGGCGATCAATTGACCTTTCTTGACAAACTCTCCCGACTTGAAAAGGACCTTTTCAATGATGCCGTCCATCTCGACAAATGCATAATACTCATACTCGGGAGCCGTTTCGGCCTGCCCGCCGATTCTCAGGTCCACGGGAATGCACAGTCCCAGAACAATGGCCGCAACAACCGCCGCAAGTGCAACGGCTTTAACCAGGAACGACCTGCGCTCCTGCCCGGGACTCCTGCCCCGGATTGCCGTAAAGACCGATTTGCGCACCCCTTTGCCGTGCTCCAGGGTCCATTTCTCACTCAGTGCCGTTGAGAAGAAAGGGACCATGTTCATCAACGAAAGAGTCTCCACCTCGCCGGGGACTTCATTTCCGAAGAACTCGAGGACCAGATGGCCGATGACATGGTCATACACGGAAAAGGGAATGACCACCATGCACGAACTTTTCGAGTACCCGATATAGGACCTGAGCGCATCCGCCGTCTCCTCCACCACGTTTTGCGTCTTGAAATCGTGAGAAAAAAGGATCAGCGCGTTTTGAACGGTCTTGAGGTGCGGAGCGAGTTCATCGGCCCTTTTCACGAAATCGGATTTGTGTTCGAGTTGGGGCTGGTTGTTTGTGGCCGCGAGAGCGGATTTTCCTTCAAAATGCAGGATGAGCAGCGACCTGTCAAACGGGAGGATCGCTCTCGTGTCGTTGACGAGAATGAACTGCAGCTCGTCCAGGGTTCTCGCCTTCACCGCATTTTTCGCCAACTCCATCGAGACGGCCAATGCCTGCCGACGATAATCCGTCTTCTGCTCCACCTGTCCCGTTGCAGGCACCTGTGCATCGGTTGCACGGACCGGGGCTTCTTGTCCGCCGTTGCTCATTGATGGGTAACCTTTACATTATGAGCCACCCCGGCCTTGAAAGACCGGTCTACCGGCATACTGTCCCTCCGGGACGTTAAGGCTTCCAAGCCCCGACAGGGGCGCCCCGGAGGATTATCACTATTTGTTGTGGCCTGTAAACAGCACAAGCTATGGATGTTCATCAGAACAGCGTTTCTCTGCGGACCGTCCGGTGTGCGGCCTCGACTACGCGGTCAAGAATGCTCTTGGGAGGGTGGTGCACGACGAGCCGCCCGGTGGTACCGAGGCGCATCCCATGGCCCGGGGGAAGATCCATCTTACACAGATAGTACGTTTCCAGGGGTGCGTCCTTACTCCTCCGATCCTTCACTTCCGTGGCGATTTCGCCTCCGAGTCTGCTGGAAAACGGCGAATCCCTGAGATCTTTGCGGTTAAAGGGACTGACTTCCTTCACCGTGAGCGTCCACGATCTTCCTCCACCGGCCGGAAACCAGACATCGACTTCTTCTCCCCGTTGGATACTCAGAATGTCCTCCTCGGGGATGAGACCCAACACCTCCGATTTCTCCAAGCTGGCCAGTTCGCCGACAACAGTCCCCCGGCCGGGACGGGCCCCGGGTTGCAGATCCTTGGCGAGGTGAATGACCGAACCGTCGAACGGCGCTTTCCATTCCAGCTTCCCAAGGTCATTCCGGATCTCTTTGACGGCATCGGTCAGTTGAGACAGCTCGATGTACTTCATGGGAAGGGCGGAAAGCCGCTCGCCCGTGTCTTCGATCATTGCCGTGCTGCGTTTGAGTAGAGCCGCTTCCATCTCTTTGTCCGCCAACGTGTAATTGAGTATGGCCGGATCGAGGCGAAATATGATCCGCCCCTCGGATACCGTGTCCCCTTCCCTCACAAAGACCTTGCTCACCGGTGCCTCGTTGGGAATGACGATCTGCCGGACCAGAGCCGATTCGACGTAGCAGGGATACAGCGAATTCCCGGACCACGGGCGGGTGCCCAAGAATATCAGAGAGCCCAGGATGAGGAAGAACACCAGGAGACCCCACGGGCGGAAACTCAGTTCGGATCTCTTCTTAACAAGATTTGCCATACCCCTGGTCACCGGCCTCACCACAAAGAGCAGGAATGCAAGCAATCCCAGAATTGCGCCGACGGTTTTGTCAAAACGGTAATAGACTCCCACCACTATACCCGAATAGAGGAAGATGCGGTAGATGAATGCCGAGATTCCGTACACCGTGAGAATGACCCGGTCTTCACGTGCGGCCTTTCCTTCCCGCATCGAAGCCATGCCAAGGACCTTGTTGAAGAAAAGACTGCGGACACGGGCAAATGCCCGTTGCTGCAGGTTGGGCATCCTGAGCCAGTCTATCAGCACAAAGTACCCGTCAAACTTCATCAACGGGTTGCCGTTGAAGAGCAACGAAGAGATAAGAGAAACCGCCGCCAAGAAGAAGGCCGTGGAATTCAACAAGCCCGGTTTGGTGAAATACCAGATGTATATGGAAGCCGCGGCGATTGCGAATTCCGACATGACCCCGGCAGCGGCAATGGACATCCGCTGTTTGCGGTCGGCCAACTGCCACGCAGCGGTGGTGTTGCAGTAGAGGCATGGAAAGAATAAGAGAAACGCAATCCCCATCTCGGGTACGCGCAGGCCCAGATTCTTGGCGGCGTATGCGTGGGAAAACTCATGAACGAGTTTCATGATTGCAATGGCCATCCAGAGAACCAGCAGATTGTGGAGATTGAAAAAGAAGCTGAATTGATGCGCAATCCGAGATACCCCGGAGATCAGAAGATAGAGTGCTCCGGGAATCAGTAATGCAAACACGGCGGCGGTGAACTTGTTCACGACGAGCCGCCAAAGCCATACGGTCCGCTCCAGAAAACGGTCCGGATTGACAATGGGAATAAATAGATAGTAGAGCCTCACCAAGGACCGCTGTTTGGCCATGCCGGTGAGCCGCTTCTTAAGATCGCATTGGTATGCCGAACTGCCGTACTGCGTTCCCAGGAGCAGTCCCGCCCTGGCGAACTGCTCCACCAGCGTCGTAGCATGCCCCACACTGAAGTGCCGTCCGTGAAGCCGTACCCGCTCGACGGCCTCCTTGAGCGACCTCGTTCCATCCAAGACATTGAGAAGTTCGAATTCATAGGGCGAGATGCGGAAGAACTTGTTCGCCACCGGATCCTCAAGTACCATGGACCGTCCCCCGCCCTTTTCGTCGAACCAATGTCCGACTATGTCCGGTCTAAACTTGGGCTTGATTACTTTCTTCATTGTGATGAGGCATCGGGACTGAGCATCCCGGCCGTTGGAGCCGCCGACCGGATTGTCCCAGGGATCGTTTCCGCTCCATCCGGCCCGTCAATTCTCGTTTCCGGAGACCGAGGAAACTCTGCTTCCGTGAACGATCTTCAGGCTTCCCGACATGCCGATTTCAAGACGGCCGTCCGAGTTGTCTATCAGTACATGGATCCTCTTGCTCCGGGAGGCTGGATCGATGAGCTTGGATATTCTCTTTATTACCCCTTCATAAGACTTGCCCTCCCGGGAGAATACCGCCCTTCCATTAATAGCTGCTTCAGACAGCCTGGCCTCCGGCCAGTTCGCGCGGGCGTAGACCTTGTGCGTATCAACGAGTTCGAAGATCTTCTCCAGGTTGTCGGCCGCCTCGTAGGGCTCGCGATACAGAACTCCAATGATTCCGCTGAATGGGGCTCTTATGACGCAGGCCTTAACATTGAGTTCCGCTTGTTTCAACTTGTTCTCAGCCTCGAATTTCCGCTCTTCCAGTATACGCACTTCGGATTTTGCCCTCAGCAGGTCCTGATAGGTGGCGGCCCTTCTGTCATAGAGGCCCTGTTGCACCCCCAAGGCCTCTCTTGCCTGTTCCAACGCGCGGCACACGGCTTCATAATTCCCCTTGAACTCGCCGACTATGTACGTGTACCTGTCCTTGGAAACCTCGGCCACCACATCGCCCTCCTTGACGGCATCGCCTTCCTGGTACTTCAAGAGGTCAACTATCCCCCTGACCTCCGTCGACATGGTGGCTGATTGAAACGGATAGATGACCGCGTTTATCTCCCCCGGACGACTGATCCCCAATTCGGCTTCCGGTGTTGCCTTGTCCTGGGCCGTGGTCGATTTAAGGACGTCGGTTTTCGAAGCCGAGTCTTCAGCCGCAACGTTCGGCGCGCCTTCCAATACTGCTAAGGCAACCGTCACCATAAGAAGAATACCGAACACTTCCCTCATAACGACACCCCATATGTATGCAACACATCCTGGTTATCAGCCGTTTGCGTCATCTCTATCCGGTGAATTTGCCGGGGATCCGCAACCTTGTGCGGAACGGGACGCCGCCGTACCGCCGGCCGCACCCCATTAATAAAGCAATCCGACACGGCCTACTGTGTAGGCACCGATCGAGGTTTGACCGGTTGCCGTTGCGGCTGCGGCTGTTGTTGTTGCTGCTGAGCCTGGCGGTTCAAAGAAGAAAGACTGCGTCCCAAAGCCTCATACAGCGCCTTCGCCTGCAGATGTGAGAGATAGACCTGCCGTTCATAGACTTCCACCAGCGATGTCTGCCCGGCTTGGTCTGTCGTAGGCCGCACTTTTCCGAACAAAACGGCAATGTCGAACGGGGTGGTCTCAACCATGCTGCAGTTGGAATAGTATGCTTCTTCCTTGAGAGCGATCCTCTTCTGCATCGGCTGCCGCTGTTCTTTCTGTTCCTGTTGGTCTTCAGCCATGAGCACTTCTCCTTGTTGCATTTGCAGTTGTGTTGTGGACAAATCAGTATAATACAAATCGACCAAAGACTCGACCAAAAAGAGTCGACCGAAGGACCGACTCTTCAACTGCCGAGAATCCCATTCCTCCCGAATCCCTCTATAAGTCCAAGAGATCGCTCACTTTCAGACCGTCAAGATCCAGCTCCGCGACATCTTCGATGGGGAAGAAAGCGAAGTTCAGGCGCTTGCCCGATTCAACGGCCGGCGCAAAGCCTTCGAGCGGCGTGTCCGGGCTCTGGCTGCCGCCGATGTCCAATGTGGGCTGCACCAAATCGTTGCACAGCTCGATTTCCTCAAGATTGAAATCAAGCCGTCGACCGTTCAGACCCTCGGCGAGAAATCCCCAGAGTTTCGTCGGTGGGACAATTGTCCCACCAGGTTCCAAGGTCGGCTGCACAATCTTACCACCGGCCTGCAACTGCTCGAGGATCCCTTCGGATTCGTTCCCTTTCTTGAGGAATTCCTCAATCAAATCACCCGACGGGATTTTCAGCGGAATATTCTTCGGTATGAACGTAAACTCGGGTTCTTTCGGCGGGAGGTTATCACCAAACGGGTTTCCTCCCGTACCGGGTAATCCTGAGTCGCCGTACGGGGCCCGTGCTTCCCACGGGATATCCTGCACAGTGGCATCCACGAGAATCATGAAGGACTGGAGATCGTATCCGCCGTTACCGTCTTCCACCATGATGGTGATCAGAAATTCCTGACCTGCCAGGTAAGCCGGAGCAGTCCAGTCGATGAGTCCGGTCATGGGATCTATGGACATGCCGCCGGGACTCGACGTCAAGGAATACGTTACCTGGTCCCATCCGAGAGCGTCGTGTTGGCCCTCGTCATCCGCCAATGCGTCGTAGGTCAAGTTGAGCGTCACCGGCACGATCACATAATCGGCGGGCGGCTCGGTCAAGAACTCCGTGTGGTTATTTTCTGCCGTTACGTGGAACGAGTCCGTTGCCGTAGAGCCGTGGGTGTCGTGGTGAGTAACCGTGAAGTTGTATTCCCCGACGTCACGGTTTGTAGTATCCCATTTGATCTCGCCGGTTTGCGGATCAAAGAAGATGTCGGCTCCCTCTCCGTTGATTGCATTGTACGTTGCAACATCATACAAAGGAGTCGTCGTGCCGTCCGGGCGAACCCTCTCGATTTCAAGGGTATAGAAAGCCCCTCCTACCCCTTCGTCCTTGGCCGAGACGCCGGCGTCGCCTATATTCAGCGCCATGCCGTCTTCAGTGAAGGTCTGATCCGGAATGTCATTAATCGACGTCGGATCGTTATGAACATTCACGATCATGATCTCGGTGTTGGTATCGCCGTTGGTATCGACCACCGTGATCTCGAATTCGTAGCCCATGCCGACGTCCGCATTGGTGGTCTGCCATTGGATTTCACCACTCACCTGATCAAAGTAGATCGCACCTCCCTCATCTCCATTGGGCCGGTAACCCGTCACGGCGTCCACGCCGTCGATCTTGAGATAGTAGATGGCACCCTGGTCCTCATCCGACGCTTCGATGGCCGAATCGGGAAGCGTGTAATCCACGGGATCCGTATCGTCCTCCGTGAGATCCCAAACCGCCGGCACTGTCAACGACACCGGGCTGTTCTGGACGGTCACGAGGAATGTCTCGTCGTCCGTGTCCCCGCGGCCATCGTCATGCACCAGCATGAACCCGTGCGTTCCCACGTCCGCGTTGTTGGGCGTCCACCTCAGTTCACCGGTCAGGACGTTGAAGTCCGCAGGATCGATGTCCTCACCGAGTCCGTTGGTCGCATTATATTGCGTAATGGACACATAGCTTCCCGTGTTGAACCGGTCGATATAGAGCGTGTAGAAGGTGCCGGGGCCAACCTGCTCATCCGAGGCATGTGCATACGGATCTCCGGCAGTGTAACCGGCATCGCTCGTGTCGCCGAACAGGTGAAATTCCACGTCTTCCGTTGCCGTCTGATCCGCTATTGGATCAATGACCGTATCGGCATTCTCCACGATGAAGTTAACATTAACCCATTCCGATAGGTTGTTGCCGCTTGCCGTGTTCCCGTCGTTGGCACGAACCGCCAGATGGTACGGAGCGCTCGTGTACGTCCCGTCCGTATCAATGCTCACGTCCGCATTGGTCGAGTGCCACACCACGCCGCCGTCGGTGTTCGCAGCAAACGTGAACGCTCCGCCGTCGGTTGGATTGAAAACATGCCCGTCAAGGATCTGGGCGACTTCGCCGGCATCGATCACACCGTCGCCGTCATCCGTCCAGATGCCCCATTCATAGGTCACGCCTACGCCTTCGTCACTCGAAGAGATCTGCGACTCATCCAGCGTGTACTCGCCCACCACCGTCGAGTCTTCCACGAGTACCTTTTGCGCAGGGGCCGTGATCGTCGGGGTGACGTTCTGTACCGTTACCGTGAAGGCGTCTGTCTTTGCGTCCCCGTGGTTGTCGTCGTGGGTAATCTCAAACACATAGTTGCCGACGTCCAGGTTGTTGGGCGTCCAGTCGATTTGACCTGTTACCGAATCAACGGTCAGCACGTTCGCTCCGGACCGGCCGGCGTTGAAGGCCGCAAGGTCCGTGTAGCCCTGAACCGTCAATGTGTAGAAACCGCCGCCCACTGCCTCGTCAAGCGCATCGACGCTTGTGCCCGGAATCTGCCACGCGGAATCTTCCGTCAATGTCTGGTCGGCAATATCCGTGATGCTCGTCTCGGCATTGCTCACCGTCACGCTGAACACGGCATCACTGAACAGGCTGTCCCCGCCGTGCTCGTCGGTGGCCCGCACCCGGAACTCATACGGATCCGAGGCACTGCCGTCCGGCTTTGTCGTCACGTCCGCATTGGTCGTCTCCCACGTGATGATGCCGGTATTGGCGTCATACGTGATCGTACCGCCGCCGGCATTCGGCGTGATTCCCTGCGCGTCGATCCAACCCAGCGTAGGATGGTTGAACTCGATCACGTAGTCCACACCCGCTGCCGCCTCATCGTCGGACCAGATGTCGATTTGGTATCCCGTCACCGGATCGCCGTCCGCGGCATTCTCGTCTTCGATCAGGTTCGTGTCCGCAGGCACCACCACATCAGGGGCCTTGTTGGCCACGTTTACCGTGAATGTCGTTTCCGCGTCTTCACCATGACCGTCATGGTGAACCACGCGGAACGTGTAGCTTCCCACGTCCGCATCATCGGCATCCCAGGAAATGATTCCCGAATCCCTGTCGAAAACCACCGCGGCTCCGCCGGCCAAGGTATTGGGTCCTTCACCGACGGACCAGTGGTCCTCACCCGAGCCTGCATCTATGTAGAGGTCGTAGTAGGCATCGAAGGAGAATACCGTGGACTCCGCTTCTTCATCATTGGCCTGGATATCGAACTCATTCACGGTAATGGGAAGCACGCCGTCAGGCACTGGACTGGGATCCTCCGTGATGTTCCAGATACCGCCCGGATAAGCTGTTTCCGGCGTGCTCGTGATCAAGGTGGTCACGTTCTCCACCGTCACCTCGAATTCCCGCCAACCGGACAGGTGGTCGTCGGTGACGCCGTCGTCATTACCGTCATCGGCCTGAATCCGGAACAGGTAAGGATCCCTTATCAAGGCATTGCCGTCCGCATCCGAAGCCAGCGTGACGTCCGCATTGGTCGTCTGCCAGATGATTTGGCCGTACGTGTCGTCAAAGATGATTTGGCCGCCCTCGGAACCATTGGGCTCATACCCGGTCGTGATGGTGTTCCACTCGACTCCCGAGGCGTCAACTAGGCCGTCGGCCGCCCCGCCGTTGCTCCCGTCGATCCAATACTGTAGTTCATAGGTCACCCCGACGCCTTCATCGCTGGAAATCACGCCCGATTGATCCAGCGTGGAATTCGCGAGGGTATCATCCTCCACCAATTGCCATGGATCCGGTGAGATGGGATCCAATGTAGGCTTCACGTTGTCCACCGTCACCAGGAAGATCTCGTCGTCCGTGTCGCCGTGTGCATCGTTGTGAACCAGCTTGAACCGGTGCGTCCCCACATCCGCGTTATTCGGCGTCCATCTCAGATCGCCCGTCACAGTGTCGAAGTCCGCGGGGTCGATATCCGCACCAAGGCCGTTATTGGCATTGTAGACCGCTATCAACTCAAAGTCGGCATCATTCCCCGTATTGAACCGGTCGATATACAAGGTGTACGAGGTGTCGGGACCGATTTGTTCGTCGTTCGCATAGGCGTACGGATCTCCCGCACCATAACCCGGATCTCCCTGATCTCCCCAAAGATGAAACTCCGTGTCCTCGATCACCGTCTGATCATCGATGGAATCGATCACCGTCTCCGCATTGCTCACCGTAACCGTGAACAAGGCATCGCTCGACAGGCTTGCCGCGCCGTGCTCGTCCGTCGCGGTCACACGGAATTGATACGGGGCTGAGGGAGTCCCGTCCGGATTCGTCGTAACGTCGGCATTGGTCGTCTCCCACGTGATGGTGCCCGTGTCCGTGTCATACGTGATCGTGCCGCCATCCGTGTTCGGCACGTAGCCCTGGGCATCATGCCAGGAACCGCCGTGGAAGATCTCGATCAGGTAATCCACGCCCGCAACCATCTCGTCATGAGACCAGATGTCGATCCGGTATCCCGTCGGATCATCCCCGTCCGCTGCATTCTCGTCTTCGATCAGGTTGGTGTCCGCAGGCACCACCACTTCGGGAACCTTGTTGTTCACCGTCACCGCAAACGTGTCGGTCTTCGTATCCCCATGTTTGTCATCGTGGGTGACCTCGAACACGTAGCTTCCCACATCGCCGTCATTGGGCGTCCAGTCGATTTGACCCGTCGTCCCATCGATGGTCAGCACGTTCGCTCCGGATCGGCCGGCGTTGAAGTCGGCAAGGTCCGTGTAGCCCTGAACCGTCAATGTGTAGAAACCGCCGCCCACTGCCTCGTCAAGCGCATCGACGCTTGTGCCCGGAATCTGCCACGCGGAATCTTCCGTCAGCGTCTGATCCGCGATATCCGTGATGCTCGTCTCGGCATTGCTCACCGTGACCGTGAATGCGGCATCGCTGAACAGGCTGTCCCCGCCGTGCTCGTCGGTGGCCCGCACCCGGAACTCATACGGATCCGAGGGAGTACCGTCCGGCTTTGTCGTGACGTCCGCATTGGTGGTCTCCCAGGTGATGATCCCCGTATCGGTGTTGTAGGTTATTGTGCCGCCGCCGGTATTCGGCGTGATGCCCTGCGCGTCGATCCAACCCAGCGTGGGATGGTTGAACTCGATCACGTAATCGACGCCCGCCGCGACCTCATCGTCGGACCAGATGTCGATTTGGTAACCCGTCACCGGATCGCCGTCCGCGGCATTCTCGTCTTCGATCAGGTTCGTGTCCGCAGGCACCACCACATCAGGGGCCTTGTTGGCCACATTGACCGTGAATGTCGTCTCCGCGTCTTCACCGTGACCGTCATGGTGAACCACGCGGAACGTGTAGCTTCCCACGTCCGCATCATTGGCATCCCAGGAGACAATTCCCGCGTGGGTGTCAAAGACCACCGCCGCCCCGCCGCCCACCGTATTGGGGCCCTCACCCGTCGACCAGTGGTCCTCACCCGAGCCTGCATCTATGTAGAGGTCGTAGTAGGCATTGAAGGCGAATACCGTGGATTCCACCTCTTCATCATTGGCCTGAATATCGAACTCATTCACGGTAATGGGAAGCACGCCGTCAGGCACGGGACTGGGATCCTCCGTGATGTTCCAGATACCGCCCGGATAAGCTGTTTCCGGCGTGCTCGTGATCAAGGTGGTCACGTTCTCCACCGTCACCTCGAATTCCCGCCAACCGGACAGGTGGTCATCGGTGACGCCGTCGTCGTTGCCGTCGTCGGCCTGAATCCGGAACAAGTACGGATCCCTTATCAGCGCGTTGCCGTCCGCGTCCGAAGCAATCGTGACGTCCGCGTTGGTGGTCTGCCAGATGATCTCGCCGTAGGTATCATCGAAGATGATTTGACCCCCGGCGCCTCCATTCGGCCTATATCCGGTTGTGATGGTGTTCCACTCCACCGCTTCCACCACGTCGTCGGCAGTCCCGCCGTTGCTCCCGTCGATCCAATACTGAAGCTCGTACGTGACACCGACCCCTTCATCGATCGACTCCACTCCCGATTCGTCAAACGTCGAATTCCCCAACGTGTCGTCTTCAATCAACTGCCATGGATTCGGCGATATCGCCGGCAGAGTCGGCTTTGCATTGTCCACCACCACGTTGACCGTATCCGTCGCGGTGCTGCCGTGCTGATCGTTGTGGGTGAACTCAAAGACGTAATCACCGACATCAAGGTTGTTGGCCGTCCAGGTGAACTGCCCGGTGGTTGGATTCAAGTCCAGGATGTTGGCTCCCGTCCGGCCCGTGTTGAATTCGGAGAGTGTCTCCCAGGCACCGCCGCCCGTTTGAATCCTCAAGGAGTAATACGAACCGTCCAAGTTCTCGTCCCGGGATATTACATTGTCATCGGGCAGCGTGTACGCCACATCCTCGGTAATGTTCAGTGTGGTATGGTCTGTACCGGTCCCCGGGTCGTAGATACGGATGTCGGTTGCATCGTTGAGCACATGCACTTCAAAGGTGTTCGTATTGGTGGAACCATTGCCGTCGTCGGCGGTAACGTCGAAGTAATACGGGGTGCTCGTATAAACATCCTGATAGACCGTAATGTCATCTATACGAACGTCATTGCTGCTGGGATTGGAGCTCCCGAACCCGACCATACCCTGCGTGTAGTTGAGGTCGTCGAAAGCGAAAACGGTGATCCCATCAACCTGGATCACGTGATCGTTGTTGTCGGCAATACCATCATTGTCCACTGAAATGGTTATGGTGTGTGTGTTGCCGTAGACGTTGAAACTTCCCCCCATGGCGGTCTGGATGTCCACATCGGCTGCGATGTCGGCAACCCTGACGCCGTTCACCCACCGTTGAATTTCGAACACGCCGGTGTTGGAGCCGTCGTTGGCGGGATTGTACAGAAAGTAATATCCGGTCACGTTGGGACCATTCGAATCGCCGTAATTCGCCTTGTAGAAGATTCCGTACCCGCCATAGGAACTTCCGTCATTCTGGGTGAGCGCTACATCGACCTCGATGTCCATGTCGCTGAATACTTCGTCGATCAGTATTCCGCTGCTGGTATTTACGGGGTTGTAAAGTTCGCCGTTTACGGCGTCGATCTGCCAATTGCCTCTGACTGTCTTGAAGTCGTCGATATCGGCGGTATCATTGAAGTCATTGGAGTAAACCACCTCCGTCGTGGTGCCGGGGAGCGCCGCGGGGCTGCCCGTGAAGTCCACGTTCACGTCCGCGTTGGTGGTTTCCCACTTGATCTCGCCCGTCAGGGTGTTGAACCAGACCTCACCGCCGCCGGCGTTGACCGCCGCGGACATCCAGCCGCCGCCTTCGTCGTTGTTCACGGCAATCGTGTCCGCACCGTCACGTATGGTCAGGGAATAGACCGTGTTGCCTCTCCCTTCGTCATCGGACCGGATCCAATCTTCGTCAAGGGTCCAACGCCAGTCTTCTCCCGCGTGATTGACATTGTCATCCTCGGTCAGCACCCACTCCACGGGGACCACGACGGGAGGTTCGGTGTTGTTGATCGTTACGTTGAACGTTGTGGCGGCCGAACTGCCTTGACCGTCGTAGTGGATGACCTCGAAAACGTAACTCCCTTCGACGACGTCCGCGTTGTTGGGCGTCCACGTTATGGAGCCGTATTCCTTGTCAAAGGTGATCTCACCGCCTCCCACAGTGGGCGTGAAGTCATAGTACCGGTTGGTGAGGCCGTACGCCTCCTGGGTGAACATCGATACTCCGTCGACCTTCAATTCAAAATACGAATCGTGCACGAGACCGAGGCCATCGAGATTTCCGCTCTCAATACGCTCGTCTTTGGAACCGAAATTCCATGAGTAATAGGTGTCTTCCGTAATGTTGCCGGCCGGCTGCGCAGGCAGATTACCGGGGGAGGTTATATTTGTCGGGTCGTTGTCCACCGTAACGTCGAACACATAAGGGTTGGAGATCCAGGAGTCCACCGGGTCGGGCGTGCCGTCATTGCCCGCTATGCGAAACTTCCAGGGATCGAGAAATGCCGTACCTGCTTCATTAATGGTCACATCCGCATTGTTGGGAGTCCAGGTAAATGCACCGGTATGCGCAAAATCCCCGGTGCTGAGATCGAACGTTCCGCCCGTAGTATTGATCGCGTCGCCGTCGTCGATGGTTACCCATTCAGTGTCCTGAACTATGTCGTCGTTGTTGGCGTCCCTCCAGATTTGGAGATAGTACGTAAGCCCTTCTCCCTCTTCCGCGGATTCTATCGTTGCATCCGTAATCGTCAGGGTGGTCGTATCCTCGATCAGAGCGTAGGAGGCCGGAAGGGTCGACGGATCAGGATCCAGTGTCGGCGTTACATTGGTGTTGGTAAAATCCACATAGAAGTGGATATAGTCAACCGATCCGTGGCCGTCTATGTGCTTAATGACAAACTCATGGTGGTAATAGTCGGCTCCGTCGGTGGTGTCCTTGTCCAGAATGTTGGCCACGTCGAGGTTGTTCGGCGTCCACTGGATATCGCCCGTCTTTTCGACGAAGGTGATCGCGCTTCCCCCGGTGTCCGCCGCCCAATCGTCCCATTTGATCAGCCCGGTGAGATCATCGAGACTCGCCTGGGCGATCTGATCGTTATCGTCGATCCAGAGTTCGTATCGGTCGTCCGCAGAAAAACTCGGGAGATCGTCGTCATATTCGTCATTCGCCTCTATGAACGGATCCCCTGATCCGTCGTCCTCACCAAGAATGTGGAAGAGCACGTTCTGTTCGGCGGTTTGCCGGTTGGCCGGATCCGAGTCCGGCGCATTGGCCGTGTCGATCACAGTGTCGGCGTTAAGGACCTCTACATCAAACTCCTCCCATGAAGGATTGCCCGTCGGGTACCCATCCGTGGCTATGACCAGCATGCGGTGTGATGCTCCCTGCGAACCGTCCTCGTTGTATGTAACATCTTCGTTGGTGGTCACCCAAACGAGTTCCAAGGTGGAGGAGTCATAGGTCAGCAAGCCGCCGTCGGGGCCGTTCGGGCGGATTCCCGTACCTCCCGTGCCGAGATCGCCCACGGCTTCCCAGCCCGCGTCCAAATCCCCGTCGCCGTCCACGTCAATTGCACCTTGACCGTCGAGATCGACCGTCGGGGACCAGAAATAGAACGTGAACTCCTCGTCGGGAGTATAACTGTCGTCATCCGAAGCGATGTCCAGGGTTGAAGCGGCCGTGGAGGTATCCTCGGTAAGGATCCAGTTGTTCTCGGAAGGCAGGTCTACGTCCGGCGGCACATTGTCCACGGCGAAGGAAAAAGTCACCGTATCGTTTGTCTCGTGACCGTCATAGTGAGTAACCCTGAATTCGTATGAGTTCGGGTGAAGCACGTCCGCATGATTCGGGGTCCACGCAAACGCCCCCGTGCTGAAGTTAAAGGACATGTCATCGCTTCTCAGACCGTTTCCCGCAATGTACAGGTCAAGCTGGGTCTGATTTGTGATGACATTCGAGTACCCGCCGCTGATGTCGCCGTCGTCGTCAATCTCCAGCACGTAGTAGGTATTCCGGAACCCGTCGGCTCCCGAGGGTTTCTCCGACTCTTCGTCGTTTGCATCGAAATTGAACCTGAATTGAACATCCTCCGTCACCGAGCCGTTCGTCGGCCCAGGGGGCGTCTCGTCGAAATCGGTTGTCACGTTCTGAACGGTCACATCGAGGTAATCCCACGCCGAGTACCGGGAGTCCGACGCACCCTCGGTCTCGTTAGGCGTGCCGTCGTCGGCCCGGACCCGGAACGAGTACGGGGACCTGACATCCACACCCAGGCTATCGACGGTAACATCCGCGTTGGTCACCTGCCAGATGAGTTCGCCGGTGTCCTCGTCAAAGATGATGATTCCGCCGTCCGCGTCGTTGGGTTGATTGTCGTCGGTCCACTTGACGTACGTGACTCCGTCGAGGCTCCATTCCAGTTCGTACGTGACGCCGATCTGCGTGGTGGTCATCCATTCACCGGTATCCTGAGGATGCGTGGATTTCAGCCAAGTGTCGTCTTCAACCAGGGCCCAGTCATTCACATCGCCGATGGTCGGCGGAACATTGACCACTTCCACGAAGAACTCGTCTTGAGCCATGGTACCGTGACCGTCAAAGTGCCGCACCACGAACCGGTGGTGATACACCTCGTTGGTGACGTCCACCCAGTCCATTGGCTTCACATTGGGCACGTCGGCGTTGCTGGGCGTCCAGGTGATTTCACCTGTGATTCGGTCAAACGTAATGTCTCCGCCGCCCCACCCATCGTTCTGAGTGTTGTAATCCTGTGCGTTGTCATAGTCCGGGTCAATATCCGTGCCTAAGCCGGTCGTGTCATACACGCGGATCAGACCCGCGTTCTGGTAATTCAGATCAATGTACAACTCGTAGTAGTCGATGTCATATCGATCGTAATAAGCTGCCTCTTCCGCGGGTGTCAATCCGCTGGGGAGCACGATGTTGTTCACGTTGTATTCATCAATGGCCTGGATGACGGACTGATCCACGGTACCCGCGAGTCCCTCGGTAAATGTGGAGGTCTGATCCGGAATGGGAGTATCAAACGCTGTCTTGGAATTGTTGATGGTCAGGGTGAAGTCTTGCAGTATATACGCCGTGCCGTCGAAGAATTCGATTTGGAACTCGTACACTCCCACAAGGCTGTTGTCCGGCGAGCCGGCATTGGCTCCCGACTGGTTCTGGGTGTCCTCGATGTCGATGGACATCTCGCCGGTCTTGGGATCGATGTACAGGAACGAGATGTCGTCCCCGGTCTGGATGAGAGAGTACTGGATGACTCCCGCCGGGTCGGCGGGCGGGTCCGGCGGCCGGTCGTGGCTCTGGTTGCCGGGCTCGTCCGTGGTGTTCACGTCGAACGGGATGTCCGTGGACAGATCCTCGTACCAGATGATGGCATTGGACGTGGTGAATCTCGGCGTGGTGTTCTCGACAACGAGGGTAATCTCCATCTCGGTCACACCACCCGGATTCCCATCGTCAACAAAGATGCTGAACGTGTGCGTCCCCACATACCGGTTCGTGGGGTTTATCTGGAGCAATCCCTCTTCGGCATCGATGATGGACACGAATTCCTTCACCAGAGCCGAGGCTGAAGGATCGATGTAATAGTACACATCCCCGGTGGACGGCGGGCTGTTCAAGTTGTGTTGACCCTCGTCATCCGTCAACAGATCAAAGATGGTGCCGATCTTGTCCTCGGTGACGGTCAGGGTGTATGCCGTTCCCGGAGGGTTCTGGAATACGGGTGCCCGGTTGGCGACATCGAGCGTAAACGTGTCCGTGACAATGCCCCCGTGCCGATCGTTCACGATGACGTCGAACGTGAAGGTTCCCACGTTGGCGTTGGTGGGTTGAGCAGTCAGGACGCCGGTATCCTCGTCGATACTGATCCATGGATACGCGGCCGCGTCTGCGGGATCCAGCGAATATGTGGTTCCGTCCACCCCTTCATCGTCGTACTGGAGATTGAACGTCCAGGATTTGTCTTCCTGGATCGTGTCGCTGAGACCCGACTCCAACTGCGGATCACGGTTGTGCACCGTCACGGTAATCGTCTCGGTGGTGTATCCGTCAATACCCGGCAGGCCGTAGTCATAGCGCGCGTTGAGATCGTACTGAGTGACCTGAAACGTGTAGGTTCCCACGTGTTCATTGGTCGGGTCCGCGGTGATTGTCCCATCGATGGGGTCAAGAGACATCCATTGCGGAGCCCCGGACCACGTGTAATAGGTGTTGCCCTGGAGTTCGTCGTCCGCCTCAAGGTTGATGGTGTCGGTCCCGTCGTCCTCGTACATGTCGAACTCGGTCTGGGGAAATACGGGATCGCGGTTGGGCACGGTGAGCGTAATGGTCTGGCTCGCACCTCCCTTGCCGTCGTTTGCGGTGATCGTGAAGCCATACTGTCCGGGTATGGTGTTATCCGGGGCAAAACCCGCATTCGTGGCAAACTCCCCTGTGGTGGTGTTAAACGTGTAGTGTCCGCTCAGCCAGGCAGGCACATTGGAGATGGCATACGTTACCGGGTAGTACGCGTCGTCGTCCGTGTCCGCATCTAAGGTGAATGCGGTGGTGCTGTCCTCCTGCCAGGTGAAGGAGTTTGCGTTGAGGAAGGTCAACACATTCTCGAGAACCACGGTGAGATCCTGATAGATAACTCCTCCGTGCCCGTCGTCGAATTTCACCTGGATATCCCACGAACCTACGTCGTCGTTCCGCAACTTGTCTTCGGCATCGGCGATCTTGGTCGCATCCACATAGATACGGCCTGTGTCGTCGATACTCAGCCAATAGGGAACGGAATCGTCACCGTCCACCAGGGAATATTCGGTCTCGTCGCCGTGCCCTTCGTCGGTGTTGTTGACGTCGTACGTGGGCTGGTCTCCGGCCGCAACGTCTTCCGTGAACGTGACCGTACGTTCCGGAGTCTGCCACCAGGGCACCACATTCTGCACGTGGAGGGTGAAATGTTCGGTTGCAACAACGGCATTGCCGTTATTCACGTCAACAACGTCAATGTCGAACGTGTAGCCGATGCCGTCCATGGGGAGCGTCACGTCATCGTTAATGGGGCTCCAGGTGAGCACGCCGGACGCGGCATCTATGGTCACCCCTGCCGGCTGCGTCCCGTCAAGCCGGTATTCGTAGCCGGCGGCGCCTTCGTCGATATACTCGATGTCGAACTCCTGGTTCGGTTCGTCCTCGAGCATGGTCGTATGGTTCGTGGAGAAGAAGCCGGCCGTATGATCGGCACCGCCAGGCGGCGTGTCGGTAATGTGAAGCGTAAACGACTGATCGATCCACACGGACCCGTCATAGAAGTCGATGGTGAACGTATAGTCGCCCTCACCGCCGGAAACGCCGTCCCAGCTGATAACGCCGGTTTTCACGTCGATGGTGACTCCGGCCGGCTCACCATCCAGCCGGTACGTGTTCGCGTCCACCGGAGGCAAACTCTCGAGACTGTGCGCGGGGTCTCTATCCGAATTCTCGTCGTCGGTGTGAACATCGAAGGTCTGTGCGCCCCCGTTCACATTGAAGTACGCATTGCCGGCCGTTACGAAGATGGGAGGATCGTTGGTGACCGTCAAATGGAACAGTTGGACGTCCGTAGCAGTGTTGCCGTCATTTACCGTAATGGTGAATTCCCAGTACCCCACGTGCTCGTTTTCAGGCACCAGAGACATGAAACCGGTGTCGACATTGAAGTTGACCCCCTCGATGAGCCAGTCCGGCTTACCCGCACCGAGGCTGTATGTCGTCGACCCTTGCCCTTCGTCGTCGGACTGCACGTCAAAGGAATAGTAACCCGCGTCCTCAACCCACGTGACGTTGTCGACGGAAGTGATGTGTGGTTCGTAATTCGTCACATCGAGGGTGATGTCCTGAGTGATGATCCCGGGATCGCCGAAGCTTGTTCCATCGTCGAATTGAATGGTGATCGTATGCTGGCCGACGGTGATGTTGTCGGTATTCACCGTGATCAAGCCGGTTGCGGAATCTATGGAGACCCCTGCCAAGCCGCTCACGATCGAGTAGGATGTACTGCCGTCCCCTTCATCATCGGCGTCCACCGTTGCAAATGTGGAGACATGGTCCTCTTGCACCGACATGGTGGGCAGCCCGCTTCCTCCCACGACCGGCAAATTCGTGAAAATCGGAGTGCTGTTGGCGATCCGGATTTCAAAGAACTGCGTTGCAGTGCCGCCCTTGTGGTCGTCCACGATGATGTTGAAGACGTATACGCCGCCCACATCCGCGTTCGAGGGGTCGGGTATGGTGATGAGCCCCGTGTTTGCATCGATTTGGACGGTTCCCGAGCCGATCGACGGGTTACTGGAAAGCGAGTAGGTTGCTCCCGGTTCCGTGCTCTGTAACAGGACCTGGAAGATATTCCCCGCGGTGTCTTCCTGAACGGTGGTCACGTCGGCCGAAACGATGACCGGCGGGGTATTGACCACGGTCAGCGTGAAGGTCTGAACGATGGCCGGATCCCCGTGCCCCTCGTCGGCCAGGATATCGAACGTGTAGTCCCCGACGTAGTTGTTGTCCGG
>JAZDHD010000345.1:0-5037 GCA_043806215.1 Pseudomonadota bacterium
GAGATCCGGTGGAAACAGCAACAACCGGGTTGCCGTCGGCACGCATGCAAGCACGGCGTCGTCACGGTTTTTGGGACCGCATTTGTGGTAGAACTGCTTGGTCGGCCGCGGAATGCTTGTCGCGCAGGCTTGTTTGCACAATGGGGTCGTCGTATTCTTGGACTACGTTCGGCAACGTCCCGGCGTCTGTGCCGGGCCTCGGGGTGCTCCCAATGGGACGGGCACTTTGCCCGTCGACGGATGAGACGCCTGTCGCTCCAACCATTCCGGGCGCTTGCGGCGAGGATGTCGCCGCGGGCGAGACGGAGTCTGGGGTAGGCCGACACGGCACGGTATGTCCTTCTCGTTCCCAGGGTCCTGCCTGGGAATGCGTACCCACCGGGCTCTGCCCGGTCTTCGGCCCGGGAGTCCGGGGGCTTTCATGGTCGGTTGTGATCCCCGAATCATGGGGGTTTATGCCATAAAGCACTTAGGCATTTCGACCGCCTGGGATCTGGAACGTTTGTTCCTCAAGACGGCAAGTACTCGTCTTACCCGGACGGCGAAGAACGAGTCGGCGGATTCGGATCTTTTCCGGGAAAGGGTCCGGTTTGTCGCGTTTGTGATGAGAGAGCGGACTGGCAACTCTGCTTGCGAAAAGTCCTTCAGTGAAGTATGACGTGCCCTATGTGCAGGAGACGCCGCGGAACTCGTGGGGTTGAGCTTTGAAGAGGAAGAGCATCCGCAACAGGAAATACTGCGGCGATGAGGAGACGGGACTCCGTCGCGGCATACCGGTTATAAGGGCCGAGAGGGCTTACTTTTGATTGACAAGGACGAGACGATCGGAAAAACGGATGACCGCTATGGCGGTTTGGATGACGCGAGCGACCTGGAGCAGGATACCGCCGAAGACGAACGCTGGTTGGACGAAGGTTCTGCGGTTTCGTTTTCGGCTGAGGGCAGGAGCACGGTTCCCACGTTTGGCGGCCCGCCGAGAATGGCCGGCCGACTTGAGCGCATAAAGCAGAGTCATTCGTTACTCAAGCAGTTCACCCCGAAGGAGTTGAAGGTTCTGATGAATCTCAAGAGAAACACATCTCCGAAGGCTTGGACGCTGAGAGAGGACCTAGTGGTACTCACACTCCATTTAAGCAACCGGGAGATTGCCGAACTTCTCAAAGACCGCAACAAGGAGGCAGTGAAGAAACGTCTGCAACTACTCCGGTCGAAAGGTCTTGCGAAGCGACAGTCGGACGGCTCGGAGTCTTAGGCTTGTGACCCATGGCAGGAACGGCTTTCCTCCATTTATGCTTAACGGAATAAGAATTACCGAAAAAAGCCATAGACACCCCGCCTTTTTCAGAGTATGATTCCTTCGTCGGGACGTGGCTCAGCCTGGTAGAGCACTGCATTCGGGATGCAGGGGTCGCTGGTTCAAATCCAGTCGTCCCGACCATCAGCTGTTAAGTTAAATCAGGGCGTTATGAGTTGGCCGCTCCGCCCTGATTTTCTCGTTCTAGGGGTCTGGTGTCCCAATAGTGACTCTCAAGAATTCCCCATTTCCAACGCATCTTCTTGTTCACTCTCATAGTCAAGTACGCTCACCGCCTTTCTCATGTGGTCTGGTGCCATATGGGAATACCGCATAGTCATGCGAATATCCCTATGCCCGAGTAACTCCTGTACCGTCCGTATGTCCACGCCCCCCATGACGAGGTGACTCGCAAAGGTGTGACGCAAGTCGTGGAACCTGACGTGGGGGATCCGCGAACGCTTCACGGCATTCCGAAAACCTGTCCTCATCTTTTGGTATTTCTCACCGTCCTTATCTTGCGAGCATCCCGCGGCTGTCATGATGCGAGAGTACACCATGTTCCGTGTTTATTGTTACTTTTTTTCGATAACCAGGATATCGTCATAAGATTACTCACTTAGTCTCGATCAGGTGCGCTTCATGTCTCCCAGTCATTCTTTTCTCCTTCTCTGCATGACACACGGCCTCACCTTAAGTTTTTTTTCGACATCTGATTTTTTTTCTTGACAACCGGACGACCAGTTCTATACTTCGACGTATGTCGAACATTGAAACTGAAGATATGCAACGAATCGCAGAAATGTTCAAAGCCCTCGGAAACACTCATCGTCTAACCGTGTTTCTACGCCTCGCGTCCTGCTGCACACCCGGCACCAGGTGGGTTGAAGGGCCTGAGGCAAGACGTTTCGTGGGCCAACTGGGAACAGAGCTGAATATCGCTCCTTCCACTCTCTCTCACCATATCAAGGAGCTTCGACAGGCCGGGCTCATACGAATGGAAAGACGAGGCAAGAACATCGAGTGTTGGGTCGATGGAGAAGCGCTGGCTAAATTGGCCGATCTGTTCGCAAGTCTTACATCCCCCGATTCCTCGAGTCTCTCTGTGCAGCCTGCAGGTAATGGCGCGACGGAAGAGTGCTCCCACTGCGATTGATCTGCAAGAGCGGCCGGTCGCGGGGGCAAGTCCGAATGCTGTGAAAGGGAGGATACCAAGACATGTTTTCAGCAGAGGCAATTACAGCCGATATTGGTCGTATGAGGGAATTGGCTCAACAGGGGTTCCATTGCAGCGACATGCTCCTGCTTCTGGGCATCGAGGCTCAGGGGAAGACCAATCCTGATGCAGTAAGGGTCGTGTCCGGACTCGCCGGTGGCGTTGGTTACTCGGGAGACATATGTGGAGCGCTTACCGGCGGCGTTTGTCTTCTTAGTCTCTATGGCGGAAGAGGGACGCCTGAAGAAGAAGAGGACCCCCGGCTTCGGATAATGATCTCAGAACTACTGGACTGGTTCACCTCGGAACAGGAACGCCGATATGGCGGAATTCATTGCCGGGAAATCACCGAGGACGATCCGCAAAACATGCCGTTGAGGTGTCCGCAAATTGTGGCCTCGGTATACCGTAAAGCAAGATCCATTCTCGATGATCATGGCTTTGAATGGAATTCCGTCCCAGAGGTGCAAGAGCGCGAACAACGAGCGGGAACATGTCGATCAGGATGTCCGGTCGCGGCCCGACTGTGATTCCGAACATCGTTACCCAACAGGGAAAGGACTTCGACGATGAGAGATCTACAACCCGGCAAAATACGGGAGCACGTGCGAAAGCGATATGGCGAAATAGCCCTACGCGGCCCATCCGGATGTGGATGCAAGCCTTCAAGCTGTTGTTCCGCTCCATCGGCCGGATATTCCGATGTGTCCACATCAGTGGGATATTCCCGGCAAGAGGAGCCGCTCGCTCCGCAAGGCTCCAATCTCGGACTTGGATGTGGTAATCCGCATGCGATAGCGGGTTTACAACCTGGAGACACTGTTCTGGATCTTGGCTGTGGAGCAGGATTTGACAGTTTCCTTGCTGCCAAACAAGTGGGGAGCACCGGACACGTCATAGGTGTGGTTATGACTCCGGAGATGGTTGGCAAAGCACGCGATCTTGCCAAACCGGAGGAATATCCAAACGTAGAATTCCGCTTGGGAGAAATCGAAAACCTGCCGGTACGGGATGCCGGCAAAGATGTGATCATGTCGAATTGCGTAATAAATCTATCACCGGATAAGCGCCGGGTCTTCCGTGAAGCATTCCGCGCGCTCAGCCCCGGTGGTCGAATGGCCGTTTCGGACGTAGTTGCCATCGCCCCCAGGACGATAATCGATCCAAGAAAAGGGATTTTGAAACCACGGTGGAGTTGACAACATGGGAAATCTACTCACTGATGCCGGTCGCAATAAGTCGTCCTCCACAGTTGGTGATTGCTTCTTGCTTGCGGTTACCCGAATCCTGGGAAACGCCTCGTTGTTCCTCTTGCTGGTTTTCCTTTTCAACGGTTCACTCAATATAGTGAACCTGGATTGGGGAGATTCCGCGAGCCTCTTATTAGATGCCTTTCTCTCGGCAGCCTTTTTCATTCAGCACAGCGGCATGGTTAGAAACTTTTTTCAGCGCTGGTCTGCTCAATTCATTGAAGAGAAGTACCGCGGGGCTCTGTTCACAATAACCTCAAGCATCTTGCTATTACTGGTCATAGTGCTCTGGCAGAAATCGGACTTCACACTCGCTCCTGCTCAGGATGGTGTTCGTTGGGCGCTGCGAGCGGTGTTCCTTCTGTCCCTTATCGGCTTCTTTTGGGGCATCCGATCTTTGGGTTCGCTGGACATGTTCGGTCTCGACCCGATTCGCAAAGGCATGCAGGGCGCTGCGGCGACACCGCCCCGTTTCAAGGTCCGTGGACCATACCGTTGGGTACGACACCCGCTGTATCTCTTCTGCCTGTTAATGATTTGGTCTTTTCCGGACCCCACTGCCGACCGGTTGCTGTTCAATCTTCTGTGGACGGTATGGATAGTCATTGGCACGATACTGGAAGAGCGAGATCTAGTTGCCCAATTCGGTGCGGAGTATCAATCTTATCGGATGGCTGTGCCGATGCTTATCCCAAGTAGTTTTCGCCCGGCGCGATAGGCTCCTGGTTGATGCGATTGTTGGGCAGGCTTGTGCGCCACGATCACCAGCCTTTTTTCCCTGGCGTCCCTTGACTGCCGGAGAGACTGCCGAAGCGAAAGATCAACACCTGCAACGTCGCCACACCCCAAGGTCAACCTGCCTCACGCCTGAGTGTCCAGCCTAGCCGAGGCACGTCTCATCGTCCAACGCGCCGCTCGTCCCTCCAAGGTCCCTTCTCCTCAGATGTCCTCGGCACAATGACCATTTTACGAAAACAACTTAGGCACTTGCAGGCTGTATAACCTGCTCTTTTGTTTAGGGTTTTTTGGCACGCCCGGCAGGATGCGAACCTGCGACCTACGGATTGGAAGGGCAGGAACTTGATTATTCATCCCTTTTTGAATTCGGGGGACACAAAATGTATTTTGTGGACAGGAGTGCCGCCCTCTCATAGCATGGATCTATGGCTCGTCTATCCCTCATTGTGGTCCCCGGCTATCCGCACCATGTCACGCAGCGTGGTGTACGCTCGATGGACGTGTTTCATGAAGAATCGGACCGTCGGGAGTATCTTGGA
>JAZDHD010000346.1:0-2276 GCA_043806215.1 Pseudomonadota bacterium
GATTGCGGGCGGGTGTAAAACCCGCCCCTACAGAGGTCTGCAGCAAACGTCCGCGACGAGCAGGCAACCCGTCGTGCATTGCGTGACGAAAATGAATCCGCATCGTGCTACGATTTGTCTCCGTGCCGGAATTTTGAGACAGTTTCCCGGGAGCCTACCCCTACGAGAACGAGAAGGAAGAGGACTTTCAGGTATACGGTCGCACGTTTTCGTCTCGCCGCCGGCTCGGGTGCCGGAAAGAACAAGATCCGGGCACGGAGGCCCGGGCTACGAAGGACTGTCATGAAGCCTTATACCTGTTTTGTGGGACGGGCCTCCGTGCCCGTCATCTTTAAGGGCGGCCGTCCCTGCCCGCCGTCTCCCCGGATAGCTCGCCCCGAGCCGCAGCACCCGGCGATTTCCCCTTCCACGCCGTCAGTAGCCGAGCGGCGGAAACTTCGACTTATCGAGGTCTTCCCAGAGCACCCCCAGTTTCTCCTTGAAAAAGGGGCCAAGGCGCCTGAAGAGTCTTTCCCAATGTGTCTTGCCTTTTTGCAGATCCTCCAGTATTTCGGCGATCAGTTCAGGAAGTCGATGAAGCTCTTCTTTGGGGAGGAATGAAACGGCTCCGAGTTTTATCGCCAGGTTGAGACTCTGCACATTGATCGCATTCGCGGTCAGCATTGCAGCCGGCATTTTGTTCTCTCGGCAGGCCTCGAGCAGGGCGAATCCGTTGACCCCCATGATGTCCAGAATGACCAGGTCGAAGGATTCTTGTGATATCAACGCGTGGGCCGAATCAAAACTGTTGGCGGTTACAACCTCGGCGGAGTGGAGCACGTCGACGATGATGTCGAGGACGTCGGGTTCATCATCCACGGCAAGCAGCCTTTTGCCCTTAAGTATTTCGAGTTCCATTTGTTTTTTCCCTTTGTCGGCGGAGTATGGTCGTTTCGGCTCGCACATTCCCGGATGTGGCGGTCCGTTATCGACAGATGCGGTTCGCTTTGCTCACCACGTCCTAGTATATCACGGCCCGTTCCGGACGGAGTGTAAGAATCAACACTCGGGCAAGTCTGTTCTCAGTGAGCTTCCAGCGGGGACAGCCTTCCTGCGCGGGCGAGTTGTCACAAAAGGGATGACAAATGACTCCGAAAACGCGTACAAAGAGTGAGATTCGGTTCCGACGAGGCGTCACCGGGTTGTGAATATCCACGCGCGGAACGGGAGGATCGTCATGCTGAAGCGGCTGGACTTGAAAAACATAGGCCCTGCGCCGAGGTTGAATGCTGAATTCGGGCGAAGGCTTAACCTACTGACGGGTGATAATGGCTTGGGGAAAACCTTCCTCCTGGATGTCGACTTGGGCTCCGGACAGGACGAGATGTCATCATGCTCCGTAGAACGCATTACCGACTCTTCTTGCAGGGTGAATCGACCCTAGCCGCATTGAGATTACACGCACCGTTAATCTGCAGGGCTGTAGTGAATGCTTTGAGTGTTCTTCAACCGTCTCCTGATGAACAAGACTCTTTTCGTGAATTTGTTTTCGGAGAAATCAGTATTAAGAAGTTGGAGCGTGACGCCCCCAAAATCGCTGCGGCCATAAGAGAAGAATTGCCGCCTTGTGGTTGAAGGGGGGGCAGGCTTGACATGTTCGTATTTGAATGTATGGCAATCTGCCGGCACGGAGAATATTGATCCACTAACCGGGCGCGGTGTATCCTGTGATGCTGTGCGGAAACGCCGGCCGGGATATTCTTGTTGACGAGGGAGACGATCATGAGAACGATCCGCATAGACTATCCGGAATCCATACCGGCTGTCCTGAACTTGAGTCCCGAGACATTCGAGGAGGAAGCGAGGATGGCTCTGGCGATCAAGCTTTTTGAAATGGGACGGATCACTTCGGGACAAGCTGCGAATTTGGCAGGGATCTCACGGGTTGCATTGCTCTTGAGCTGTAGTCGATACGGTTCATCGAGCGTTCAATGGGATCAAGAAGAGATCGATGCCGAGTTCGGAGGAAGCAGACAGTGAACGGGACAGTGGTTGCAAATACAGGTCCTTTGATCGCCCTCGCGGTTATCGACGGATTGGAACTCCTCCGTGAGATATTCAATGAAGTGGTGGTTCCCGAACCTGTGCAGGGCGTTATACCAATGCGCTTTCTAACAAGTGACTCTCAGGTATGGAAAATTGGTCATTGAGCGAACCGTTTCGGGATGGCTTTCCAGTTCTCTCAGCCGATGGCAAAGTGCGACCTCCAGTTGATCAAGCGATTTGAATGCCCTGTT
>JAZDHD010000347.1:0-12210 GCA_043806215.1 Pseudomonadota bacterium
GAGATCCGGTGGAAACAGCAACAACCGGGTTGCCGTCGGCACGCATGCAAGCACGGCGTCGTCACGGTTTTTGGGACCGCATTTGTGGTAGAACTGCTTGGTCGGCCGCGGAATGCTTGTCGCGCAGGCTTGTTTGCACAAAGGGGTTGTCTTGGACTACGTTCGGCAACGTCCCGGCGTCTGTGCCGGGCGAGAGATAGTACGTCGTGTCCACTAAAGAATACCGGCACGGAGGCCGGCGCTACCAAGACAGAGACGGCGTACGTTAACGTGTTGCCGTATTTGCGCCGCGGAGCACTTAGTGCGCTGTTCCCCAAATACGGTCGCACATTTTCCTTCTCGTTCCCAGGGTCCTGCCTGGGAATGCGTATCCACCGGGCTCTGCCCGGTCTTCGGCCCGGAGTCCGGGGGGCTTTCATGGTCAGTTGTGATCGCCCCGATCATGGGGGTTTGGGAAACGAAGCACTAACAACCGTCAAGCGGAAGTTTGATGATAAACGTGGTCCCCTTTCCCTCCTGGCTGTTTACCACGATATCTCCGTTATGGTTCTTCACGATTCCGTAGCTCACCGCCAGGCCCAACCCCATTCCCATCCCTTCGGTGGAATCCTTGGTGGTGAAAAACGGGTCAAATATCCTGTCCTGTATTTCTTCCGGCATACCGCAACCGGTATCCTCAAAGGCGATTTCGACTCCTCCGTCTCCCCGGCCGATACGCACGGTCAGGGTCCCCGCCCCGGACATGGCGTCCAGGGCGTTGAGGATGATGTTCATGAATACTTGTTCGAGAAGGTTAGCGTCGACCACGGCTTCGGGCACCGTTGAATCGTAATCCTTCACCAGATCGATGCCGAAGAAGCGCTGCTGATTCACTATGATCTGGAGGGTCTGCTCAAGGACCTCTTCAATACGCCTCGGTTTCTTCTGCATGGGCATCTCCCGGGCAAAGTCCAGGATGCCTTGCACGATCCCTCTGATGCGGGTTGTCTCCCGTACAATGATGTCCACGTCCTTACGCGTCTTTTCATCGTCCTTGAATTTCTTTGCGAGAAGATGCGCGAATGTCAACACTCCGGTGAGCGGCTGGTTGATCTCGTGGGCAATGCCGGCAGAAAGCTTGCCCAGGGAAGAGAGTTTTTCGGATCTCAGGAGTTGCTTTTCCAGCTTCTTTTTTTCTCTCAAATCGGTGAATATCCCCACCGAGCCGGCTTCTTTGCCGTTCTCATACAAGATTGCGGCCGAGATGTACACGGGTATCTCCTTTCCGCCCTTGTGAATAACCAACGCTTCTCTTTTCTGCAGGGTTCCGGGACCTCCGAAATCGTCGGACCGCAGGTACTTCATGATCTCTTTGGCACCTCCGGCAGGATACACCTTTACTATGTTCATTCTACCGATCACTTCTGCCTTGGTGTACCCCAGGAGCTTCTCTGCGGCCGAATTCCAGATGATGATCTCTCCGCCTTTGCGGATGCACACGATGGCATCCGGCGAATTCTCGATGATGTTTTCGCGGAACTGGTAGGCCCGTTCCAGTTCCAGGTTGGCCTCTCTGACCAACGTCTCGAGATTGCGTGTGTATTGCCTGAGTTTGCTCTTGAGTGCCAGCTTCTCCTCGGCCCTTTTCACCGCCAGGGAGAGCAATTCCTCACCGACGGGCTTGGTAAGAAAGTTCGAGGCTTCTTTGCGGAGACATTCGACAGCCATTTCCATGTCGCCGTGACCCGTCACGATGATGATCTCCGTGTCCGGGCGAAGGGCTTTCATGCGGCTCAGCACTTCAGTGCCCTCCATGCCCGGCATTCTCACGTCCAGCAGGACAATGTCCGGAGATTCTATCTCAAGGATCTCCAATGCAGCGGGACCGTTGCCGGCCGTGAACGTGGCATACCCGTCCAATTCGAGGTTCATACGCATCAAATTCCGGATGCTCTCTTCGTCATCCACGACGAGGATCTTTGTCATATTCCGTCTCCGTTACTCAGCGCGGGAAACGTCAATCGAAACGTTGTGCCTTGGGTTTGGCTTGTGTCTATTTCTATGGTTCCATTGTGCTCTTTTATGATTCCGTAGCTGATCGAGAGGCCGAGCCCTGTTCCTTCTCCCGTCTTCTTGGTGGTAAAGAACGGCTCGAATACTCTCGCCCTGAGTGGTTCCGGGATACCCGCCCCGGTGTCGGAGACCGACACCACCACTCGTTCCATTTCATGCGAGCTCCGGATTGTCACGAGCTTGTCCGTAGTCTCCCGGGGTGCGTCCTTGGATCCGACCCTACTCAGTATGGCATCTCGAGAGTTGAGAACGAGGTTGATGAAGACCTGTTCGAGACGATTGCCGTCACCCAGAATTTGGGGAAGGTCTTCTTTCAAGTCGAGAGTCCAACGAATCGAGTGGTGTTCCAACTGAGTCCCGAGAAGGGTGAAAACGCTCCGTATCGGCTCATTGATATCGATGGGGGACATGGACTGGTCAGCCCTACGTCCGAATTGGCGCAGATGGTTGATGATCCGGGCCGCCCGGTCCACGTTGGCGTCCAGTTCGGCACTCACCTTCTCCAGGTCTTCAGGAGTGAGACTCCTGCCCGTCTTCACCGTCTTCCTCAGATAGTCGCAACCGAGCCTGATTACGTTGAGCGGCTGGTTGAGTTCGTGAGCTATCCCTGTAGCCATCTCACCCAATGTGGCCATTTTGGATGCTTGAATGAGCTTTGCATGCTTCTCCAACCGTTCGGTCACATCCCAGACCGCGGCGATGATGGCCGGTCTATTACGATAGGTGCCCAGCCGGGCAAGGAAGTTGACCATGACCGACGATCCGTCCTTGCGCCGATGCTTGAGCACCGGCAACGGGGTCACCTCGGTGGGGAAGATCTGCTTGAGCGTCGTGCTGGTCTGCTCACGGTCACTGGCCGGCCCCAGATCGGCAAAGTTCATCGCGAGGAGTTCTTTTCGAGAATACTGGTACTCTTCTTCGGCCCTTGCATTCACGTCGAGGATCATCATGTCCTCGGAATCGAAGACGAAAATTGGTGAAGGATTATTGTCGAAGAGAAAGCGGTATTTCTCCTCGGATTCGCGCAGGAGAGTCTCCGAAGCCTTCAGGTATGAAAGCATCCGATTGAACGAGGACGTAAGCTGGTGGATCTCGTCCGCCCCCTTTCTCCCTGCGGTGTCGTTTTCCACGCCGTTGAGCAAGTCGTTAACCGTTGTACTGCTTTGAGACGCCAACCGGGCCCCGGCTTCCCTACTGATCTGGTCTGCACGCTTGGTCAGTTCAAGCAGGGGGAAGGTAATCCTTTTCGATATCCATTCGATGAAAACCCAGCTGATCGCGATGACGATCAAACCGGCGAGGAAATGGATGATCTTAAGATTCGTGATTACCGTGGAATCGCCCTTTAGTGAAGGGAATACGGCTATCTGAAGAGTTATGCCTATGCTGATCACCACTCCTACCAGGAGCAGCAGTGTGCTCGTGAGAATGCGGTTCTTGAACGACAGAAGGAATCCCCTCTTGGGCCTCAATTTGCCGGGCAATATTTCCTCAATTCTTGGCAGCGTATCAATTAACTTGCCCGGTCCGTGGGAAGCGATGGGGGCGGTGTTGCCGAATGCGTCGCCACTTCCGTCCATGCCGAGCGGTCCGCCGGGATCCGGCCGTTCTCTGCTGTTGAACCGGTGGATGGAAGTCATGGATCTTCCCTCGTCGAAGCCCATAGCGCATGGTACTATCGTGGTACGGACCGGGTTCCGGTATTACATCCAGCCGTCCTTATCGAAGTAATCCCATAGATCGTCGCGCAAGGCCTCGTATTCATCCTTCACGTCTTCATAGGAACGGGCATTCTCGATGGCCAGAGCAACTTGTTCGGCGAATCCGTACAGGAACCTGATTTCCTCTTCCGAGAACTCTCTCGGCCCGGAAGTGTAAACCCTCAGAGCTCCGGTCACCTTGTTCTTCACCAGAAGGGGCACGCTGAGAATCGATCTGATGCCTTCACGCATCGCCTCCGCGGGATACTGAACCCGAGGATCGGCGGCCGCGTCTTTCACCAAGGTATGCTTGCCGTTCATGGTCGTCTCGGAGATGCTCTTGGACGTTTCCAAAGGCCCCTTCTCCACATATTCTCTACTCAGGCCGTTGTATGCAAACACTCGAAGTTTTTCGCGGTTCTTGTCCAAAAGGCTCAGGGTGCTCCCTTTGACCTTCATCACCTTAACGACGCCCTGAACGATGAGATCCAATACTTCCCTCAAGTTCAAGGTGGAGGATATGGCGGTCTTGATCTCTGCAAAGGTGTCGTCGCGATAACGCTTCTCAAATCGGGCCTTGCGGCCGTCCATGACCTTGGCAACCAGCTCCGTGAGTTGATCCGGGGTGAACGGCTTCCTGATGTAGTCCACAGCCCCCAACTTCATGGCCTTGACTGCCGAGTCAACCGTTGAATAGGCGGTGAACATGATCATGGACAGGTCCGGGTCGATTTCCAGCATGGACTCCATGGCCTGCAATCCGTCCATACCCGGCATCTTCAGGTCCGTTATGAGGATGTCAAAGCCCCCTGCTTTGAGCATCTCCACGGCATCTCCACCCTTTCTGCACGTCTTCACCGTGAAGTTCTCCTCCTCGAGGATGCGGGTGACGCTGTCCAGTACTATCTGCTCATCATCCAACACCAAAATTTTTCCACTCTTCTTATCCATGTGCTGCTCCTGACGAAGAATGCTCCGGCGGATGATTAAACCGCGTTCAAACACAACGTGGAATCCGACGAATCAGCGCTTGACGCTTGACGCTACTCGCTCATCTTTTTCGCGACCGTCGATGGAATGCCCTTCTTAAGGCCGGCTATGTCGGATCGGACCCGTTCATAGGACAAGGCATTCTCCAGGGCCAGGGCCCCCTGGTGAGCGAATTTCAACAGCAGATCCATCTCGTCGTCACTGAGGGACCTTTCCTCGGCAGAGTATATCCTCAGGGCTCCCAGCACGGTACCGTCAATTTTGAGTGGTACCGAATAGATGGAGGCGATACCCTCCTTCCGGGCTTCATCGGGATACTGGAGACTCGAGTCGAAATCATCCTTGTGGATGACCGAAGTCTCTCCCTTTTCCAGGACCTGCGGGATGCTCTTCTCGCCCACCAGTGAGCCTTTCCGAAGGTATTCATCGCTCAAACCGTGACTTGATGCAACCTCCAAGGTGCCCTCGGCCTTCTTGTACAGGAGGATCGATGCCCCTTTAGCTTTCAGCAGGCGCACGACACTTGTTCCTATCAGGTTGAGAATCTCCTTCAAGTCCAAACTCGAGGTCAGAGCCTTGGCCGCGTCCGCATAGGTTCTCTCGATTTCTCTGTCGCGGCGGGCCTTGACCGTCTGTTTGAGGGCCCTTTCGGTGACTTGGATCAGTTCCTCGGGGGTAAAGGGCTTGGGAAGGTAGTCCAGGGCTCCCAGCTTCATTGATTCCACTGCCGAATCAACCGTGGCAAAACCGGTAAACATGACCACTCCACAGTCCGGTTGATCCCTTGCCACCGCTTTGACCGCTTCCATGCCGCTGCGGTCCGGCATCATGAGGTCGGTCAGCACCAGATCGTACGGTTCACGGGCCAGCATGTCGAGAGCCTTGTCTACACGCAACGCCCCGTCCACGCGATACCCCTCTTCTTCAAGTATTCTCCGGACGCTTTCGTGCACGATTTGCTCGTCATCGACGACCAGTACGGTTGCTTTTGGTTTTCCACCGGCGTTCATACAGACCTCCTTCCGTTCGAATGTGAGCTTGAAATCAACAGATTTGATGTCCACGGCGGCCTGGATACCCTCTGGTGAACCCTCCGGGCCGATGTTCCCTCCATCATTGGGACTCACCCTTTATCTTCACCATGATGTGCAGTAAGTTTGACTCTGCATATCGTGGTGTTCTCTTCAAAGAGCCGGTACACCCCCAGATCCGGGAAGTTTCCCGGCACGAAGACCATCCCTTGTGCCACCCTTTTCGAAAGCTTTGCAGGCGCAACAAACGAGTCGATTGGGGAACTCACCTTCACGGGCTCACCGTCCAAGATTTTCAGCGAATCGGCGTCGAAGGGGTTGATCTCCACATATCCTCCCGGGCAAAGGCCCAGCAGGTTCAGCGACCGGGTCGACGTCGATCCGAAATGGTACATCGAGCGGCCTGCCGTCATTTCAAACGGGAAATCTTTTCCGTCTTTTTCGGGGGCTTCCATCGTCCGTACCGGAGCAAACGAATACCTGCCGCCGCCGCGTGACATTTCCATCCCCTCCGGAAACGGCCGCACGATGTGTCCGTCTCCTTGGAGGTCTTGAAATTTCAGCCCCTTGTAGAAGGGGATCGTCAGCGTCATCTCCCGGAATACGTCGGATACGTTGAAGAAGCCCATGGGACGCCCCATCGCCTGTGCAACCTGTTCGAGGATGTTCCAGTCGGGCATGGAGGCACCGAACGGTGGTATTGCCTGATTCAACCGTTGAATCCGGTGCTCGATATTGGTCATGGTCCCCTCCTTTTCGGCAAAGGAGGCCGCGGGAAACACGCAGTGGGCGATTTGGGCCGTAGGACTGGGAAAGATGTCCTGAACTATCAGCAGGTCGGCCTTCGCGAGTGCCGCGGCCAGGCGGCCCGCATGCGGATAGTCGGTGAGAGGGTCGGCCCCCGCTGCGTACACGGCGCGCACCGCGCCTGATTCCAGTCCTCTTACGATCTCCGGTACCGTCCTCCCCTTCGTATACGGAAGCCCGGTCTTCCAAACACGCTCAAAAAGACCTCTGGCCGAAGCCAAGACCTGGTAGCCCGGCAGATACTCGGGCATCACCCCCATATCGCAAAGGCCGAGAATGTTTCCCTTCTCAAATACGGGATAGATGCCTGCATTGTCACGCCCCATGTTGCCGGTGAGAAGCGCCAGATTCACCAGGTTCATTACGCATTGTAGGCCGTTTTCCTGTTGAATCACGTCTCCGCCGAAGATGATGGACGCCCTGGGTGCCCGGGCGAAAATATGGGCCGCCTCGCGGAGATCCTCTTCGGTAACCCCTGTCCTCCTCAGAATGCCTTTAAGAGAGAGCTTGTCAAGTAGGTTTTTCATCGGGAGGAAATTCGCGGTATTGTTTCTCACAAACTTGCCGTCCCAAAGATCCGAGTCGAGAATAATCTTCATCAGACCCAGAGCCAATTCGCTCTCCGAGTAGGGCCGTATGCGCAACCGTATCCTCGCGAACGGATCCAGGCTTATCTCACGGGAATTCGCAACGATGAGGTTGCCGTCGTAGCGTCTCGTTGCCGTCTTGATTTTCCAGCCCAACGCAGGAGTCTCTTCCAACGGATCCATTCCAATCACAAGGACCGCGTCGGTGTTCAGGAGATCCTCCAGGGTCCCGGTTCCGCCCATGTGCCCGGTTGTCAGATCCAATGCGCGCTGAACACGGAGATAGCTGAAACGCGCCTCGCCATCAATATTGTTTGTTCCGATAACTGCCCTGAAGAACTTTTGAAACGCGTAGCAGTCCTCGTTTGTGAGCCGAGGCGAGGCGAGACCGGCCACGCTGTCCGGGCCGGATTCCCGTATGATTCTCCCTAGATTCTCTGCCGTGTAGGCAAGAGCAGCCTCCCAGAAGACGGGTTTCAAGGTTCCGTTCTTTCTCAGGAGCGGCGAGTCGAGGCGATCCTTGTGGTGTATCAGGTCATAGCCGAATCGACCGCCGACGCACAGCGTTCCATGGTTATGGCTGTCGATGGTGCTCGTGATTCGGAAAATCCTCCCGTCCTTGACGTTCATCTCCATCCGGCAGCCCGCGGAACAAAGGGGGCAAATTGTCGGGGTCTTCGTCATTTCCCAGGAGCGGGCCCACCTCTTGACAGCCTTGTGGGACAGTGCACCCGTAGGGCAAGCCTCAACGCATTCGCCGCAGAAGTCACACCAGAGCGAATCCCCCTCGGTTGTGCCGATTTGCGCGTTGTAACCGACATTCTTGAGAGCCAATGCGCCGGCCCCTATGACCTCGTGACAGACCTTCACGCATCTGAGGCAAGTAATGCATAAGTTCGGGTCATACCGTATCAGGGGCCAGTGGTTTACGATGGGGTCCGACCGCCGTTCCATCGGTAGATCCGTACCATGGATGCCGAGCCGGTACGTGAGATTCTGAATCTCGCACTCTCCGGCGGCCGGACAAACCGGGCAATCCAGAGGGTGATCCATGAGCACGAGTCTCATGATCTCCTCTCTCAGTGACCGTATCCGCGGCGTGTCCGTTTGCACGCGCATCCCGTCGGCTGCGATGGTGTTGCACGAAGTCATGGGACGCTTGATTCCTTCGATCTCGACCACGCATACGCGACACGAATCCGACGGACTGGTCTTCGGGTAATAACAAAGTGTGGGTATCCAGATTCCTGCTTTGCCGGCAGCCTCGAGGATTGTCATTCCCTCATCGGCGTTCACTTCAACGTCGTCAATTGTGAGAAGCGGCATTTGGCTGTCCCTTTCCCGATAAGCTTCGGTCGGCAGGAGGGCCGTGGCCGGAACGGTTGCTTTGCCCGAGGCTTGGGATACCGATCCGCCCGCGCAAGCACTTTACTCGACGCACGGGACATCGCTGCCTAAATGAGGGCCTCGCTGACCGCGGCCAGGACCAGGTGAAAACACCTCAAGCACCGTCCCGCTTCTATGAAGGAAGTCTTTTGGGTGAAGCCCGAGTTCACTTCGTGGAAGTGGGCGATTCTCTCCCGGGCATCAAGTTTACGCTGTGGGACTCTGCTCTCGGACCTGCCGGGAGTCCGTGCCGTGACGGGCACGCCGTAGTCCTTTTCTATGTTTGCGATGAGATCCTGCATCCATTGTTCTTCCGAGGGAGTACATTTTCCGACGGCAATAAACTGATGGATCATGTGCGCTGCGCGTTTACCCCCCGCCAGCGCATGAACCACGGTCAGCGGACCGCTGACTGCATCACCCGCGGCAAAAACCCCGGGACGGGTGGTCATCATGGTCCGCGGGTCGACCCTGATTGTCCCGCGGCGAGTGATCTCTATCCGATCGTCTTCGGATAGGAAATCCAGGCTCGATTTCTGACCGATGGCAGGAATGAGACCGTCCGCCGGCAGATCGAATTCCGATCCCTCGACGGGAACGGGCCTGCGCCGACCCGATTTGTCCGGTTCCCCCAATTCCATGCGAAGGCACCTCAGACCGGTCATCTTATTGTCTTCCGAAAGGACGGCAATGGGCTGTGTCAGAAAATGGAAGTTGATTCCTTCTTCCCGGGCGTCTTCCACCTCTTCCGGGTCCGCGGGCATTTCGGCTGCGGTCCGGCGGTAGACGATGGAAACGGTTGATGCGCCCATGCGTATGCACGTCCTGGCACAATCAATGGCCGTGTTGCCGCCTCCCACGATGACGGTGTTGTCTCCCGGTGCGACTTCCTTTCCGAGATTGATGTCCCGCAAGAAGTCTATGCCGCCTTTGAAGACTCCCAAGATGCCCTCGTCCTCGCCTTCCATGCCGATGGGCAGCGAACGATGGGAACCGATTCCCAGGAATACCGCCTTGAAACCTCTCTCAAACAGATCCCGGATGGTGAATTTCTTCCCCAAGGCGGCACCAAACTCCAGTTTGACACCCAGGGACTCAATGATCCCTATCTCTCGGTCAAGCACATCCCGGGGCTGTCGATAGGGCGGTATGCCTACCGCAACCATGCCTCCCGGCCTGGGAAGACTCTCCATAAGCGTAACCGCGTGCCCCAGCCGATTCAGATAGTACGCAGCGGAAAGCCCGGCAGGACCTGCTCCGATCACGGCCACCGGCGGCTCGGTCGGTTCCTTCTTATCGAGGGGCGCCGGCAGATGGTGAATGATCTCATAGTCGGCCGCCACCCGCTTGAGCATTTTGATCGGAATCGCCGCATCCCCCAGGTTTGCAACACTGCATGCCTTCTCGCACGGAGCCGGGCAGATCCGGCCGGTAATGCCGGGCAAGGGCATCTCTTCCCGGATAATCTCCAGGGCTTCGGCATATCGAAGCTCCTGCAGCATCTCGACATATCCGGGGATGTTGATGTGGCACGGGCACGTGTTCATACAGGGTGCCGAAATGCCGCCGAGGTAGCGTACGCCGTTAGAGGGCACTCCCGAGCGGATTGCATTCAGGAAATGTTGCCGATAATGGGTAAGGCCGTCCTTAAGGAGTTCGCCTGCGCTCTGGCACACCGAGCACTTGGCCGCGTCGTTCAAGACGTCCGCCATTGCGGCAAGCAAGTCCAAGTCGGATTCCCGGCCTTCGCCCTTGATAATTCGATCCAGGGCGTCAAGAATCACCTTGGATCCCTTGATTCCCGTTATGCATTTGCCGCAACAGTACTGTGATTGGATCTGATGCACGTATTCACGCATCATTGGAACGAAATTGAATTCTTCGGTGAACTGGAGAAATCCTTTGCCGCTCATCACGGCCACGATGTTCTCCGGAAAGCCCCCCTCGGAAGGAAACACCGGTTTCCCGGCCGGTTCATGACCGTCCTTTCCGGTTCCGCCGCTTCTCAAGGCGTCTCCCCAACGCCCGAAAATTATGGATCTCATAGGTTCCTCCGATTCGCGAGCGCCCTCAATTACAGTTATAGAGCAATATTCTTTACAATGGAAGAGCAGGAATGACGGCCTCGACTTTTTGTGGGGTAGTTGATGGATATCATGGTACTACGGCAACCCTGCGGAACACGTGGTTGTCCCGCAGTAGCCTCGGTGTTCTTGACTTTCCCCCAACGTCCTGCTAATCTGCGGGCTCTGCTTTCTTATGAAAAATTAACGCCCGGTCGGACTCGTTTCTCAGGTGAGTGGCCGCACATGAACCCTTACGAGCTTTTTCAATCGTCCGGCATCTACAAGATGGCGGTCCTGTATTTTTCGAGATCGAGGGGTTTGGCAATCGTCGGACGCCGCACCACCGGAGACAATGTGGAAGTGATCCAGTTTTCGGGAGAGGTGGATCCCCGAACGGGGAACTTCACCGCGTTGGACTATAATTGCGGAGAGCGGGAATTCCCCATTGTCACCAAGAAGGATTTTGAAAATCTCGTTTCCTTCATTGCTGCGAAGATTGACGATCAAACCCGCATGAGCGTTATCGAACCGGAGCTTATGCAGTTCGCGGTTTCTCAAAGCTCGATCCCGGAACCCAACAGCTACATTCATTGACCATGACGCGGTTCCCCATGATGCTTCACACCTGTCCGGCGCCATAGACGGTCATCTCTTCAATATCCGCGTTGGGACTGAACAGTCTCACGTACTCCTCGATTCCTTTCAAATGCTGTAACGCGGCTCGTTCCCCAACTCCCGGGACCGCATAGACCGAAAAACAGACCTTGCGGGTCGATGCACTGATTTGTGTCCTCCGGTCGGGGCCGTATATGACGCTGGAAATGATCCCCTTCCCGTCCGCAATGAACATGTCGCCGGCCTTGAGGATTTGTTCCGTTCCGTTGATCCTTACATACGTTTCATCACCCTTTGACGCGTCCAACCGGAGCGGCGGCTCCGCGCTTTCAAGATCGTGACCTGCGGTCAGGAGCATATTCCTGAGTTCCGCCATAAACATCGCCTCGACCAGCGCCGCAACCGTGGGAATCGGCCTTCCCTTGAAGCAGACCGACTGCACCTGTTGCATCACGTGATACGTCTTCTTGAACCGTTTGTAATAGGCCTGGTAAGCCTTGACGGTTTCCTCGGACTTGAGTTGTCCTTCATCCCTGAAGAGCGTTCGGAGATCGACCTCGAGTTGTTTCTTCTCCCGGTCCAGATCCGGATGGAAGGCCGGGTTGGACACTCCGTTCATAATGAGGATTCCAACATGGGCATCAGGATACAGCTTCTTCCATTCATCCGTAATTATCAACACCTGTCGTTCCTCCCTTCGGGTTGCCGTTGCCGTCTGGAATGATAAGGGATCCCGCACCGAGGGGATGTCTGCCCCACCGCGGCTGCACACGACCAATTCTGAACTCAATTAGCGTCTTTGTGCAACCTATTTCCGCAGCGCCGGCCGGTTTCCTAAACCCCCATGATCGGGGCGATCACAACTGACCATGAAAGCCCCCCGGACTCCGGGCCGAAGACCGGGCAGAGCCCGGTGGATAGGCATTCCCAGGCTGTAGGGGTCCCGCGCAGAACGCGGGATGGCCGCCCGGGTAGG
>JAZDHD010000348.1:0-11090 GCA_043806215.1 Pseudomonadota bacterium
CTTTGCCGCACGTAAGTAGCTGTTGAAGAATTCCAGGCGGAACCGGTCGGCGGCGATCATTCCCAGTTCCTGTCCCTTCAGGAGCCGACAGAGTTCGAAATCGTCTATCTCCACCACACACTTCAGAGGATCTCCTTTGCGACGCGATGATATTTCCCGGGCATCCACCGCCACTTCCGCGTTGATCCCGTCTTCACCGCACACGGAAATAAGATACTCGGCCCTGTCCACGCCGGCTTTCAAGAGAATCTCCTGATCGGAAGCATTGCCGACGATAACGATTGCCCCGTTGTCCATGCATTGCATGATCAACTCGTTGCTTTGATCGCGCTCAATCACCACCACCTGGAATCCCCGTTCCAAAAAACTGGTCGCCAGCGTGAGCCCCCGTCGTCCGAGCCCGCAGATCACAACATGTTTCGAGATGAACCGGACGCTCAGCATCTGTATCTGTTCACGGAACACCAGGGCCAAGGTGATAATGGCCGTATACAACGCGGCTACCGGAGCGAGAAACCGTGCTATTCCCAGCGACCGGTTGTTGATGCCCTCAACCGATCCCGACTCCATGGTGAAGAGCTGCAGCGTGAGGTAGAAATTATCCCAAATCGAATGATTCTGGTTGTGTCGCGCCGAGTGCGCGGCGAATCCCACATAGCCCAACACGAGGGCCAAGCCCCACAACGCGGCCACGATCTGCCAATCATGGTCCGCCAGCCACTTCTGGGCCTTTCTCCGCCACACGTGGAGCACGGCGCGTCGGGTATCCTTCGCCCGCCACCATTGTCTCGATTCGTTCATGAAGGGCTTTCCCCCTATTTCACATTTCCATAAGCTCGGTTACTCATTCTCCCTTCGTCACCATGCAGGTTACTTGGGAAGAAAGATTTCCGGGCACGGAGGCCCGGGCTACGAAAGACCTTGCCGAGCCTCGAACACGTTCCGTGGGACGGGCGTCCCTGCCCGTCATCTTAGTGGGACGGGCGTCCCTGCCCGCCGTCTTAGGGACTGTCCCAGAATAAGTGTCACAATTGTCCAAGGACAGCTCGGCGCTCAAGGGCAGCTGACTCTGCCTGCCCGCACCCTCGGATGGAACCGATACGGTTAATTGTGGACAGGCACTTAGTGCTGCGAAGCGCACATACGGTCGCACAACCTGAGCCGACTTCCCGGCGTAGGCCGGGAACCAGTCTTCTTTTTGTGGACCCCGGCCTACGCCGGGGAGACGACGGGCAGGGACGCCCGTCCCACGAAGGCAACAGGGATGTCGGTGAGTTCTTTCGTAGCCCGGGCCTCCGTGCCCGGATATTCTTCTTGCAGGCACCCAACGTGCACGCGAGACGAGAATATGTGACCGAACTTATGAAATGCCGCACTTAGCCTGGGAACGAGACGAAGCCTCGACTGATGCGGTTCATCCCGCTGCGCGGAAATCACCACATCCGAGCCTGGGAAGTGCGCCGCCGTTGTCACGTAACCGTGTCCCCCGATTTCTCGAGTTCCTTGGCAGCGTCCCAGATTCTGTCCATTTCCTCGAGGCCTGCATCCTGAAGCGGCAGGCCTCGTGCGCGTAAGCTCGATTCAATGAAGCGGAATCTGCGTTCAAACTTGTCGGAGGTCTCATTGAGTGCGGCTTCGCTGTTGACATTCAAATGTCTTGCAGCGTTGACAATCACAAAGAGAACATCGCCGAGTTCTTCGCGGATTGCTTTCGGGGAACTCAAGGATACGGCCTCGCGGAGTTCGCCCATCTCTTCGTCGATTTTCTTGAACACTTCCTCGGGACGAGTCCAGTCGAACCCCACTTTTGCGGCCCTGCCGGCCAGCTTCTGGGCACGGCTCAGTGCCGGAAGCGAACGGGGAACCCCGTCCAGAATCGATTCGCGCATACCGATGGTGCGCTCGGTCGCCTTGATCTCCCGCCACCTGTCGATCACCTCGTCGGCGTTTGCCGCCGTGGCGGTGCCGAACACATGAGGGTGTCGACGCGTCATTTTCTCTATCACTCCATCAATAATGTCCGTCAGGGTCGTGATTCCCTGCTGTTCGAACATGTACGCGACGAAGACCACCAAGAAGACGAGGTCGCCCATTTCATCCGCCACCCCTTCATCGTCGCCTTCGTTCATTGCGTGGACCATTTCGTGATATTCTTCCAGAATGTAGGGGTGGAAGGACCGAGGGGTCTGTTTCTTGTCCCAAGGGCACCCGTTTTCCGAACGGAGGATGCGGATTAAATCAATCAATCTGCCGAAGGCTTCGGCACCGTCTGTTGACTGCGGCATATGGAACATGCTCTCCTATTCTTCGTGTTTCCCCGCGGTCCTGCTCTCCCGGGGCCTCTAATATGTCCTCCGGGCCTTCACGACAACGGCGGACCGATCCGGATGCGCTGCGGGTAGTGGTACGGAAATCGGCATTGCGGCATTTACTTTTTCCGCTGGAAGCGGTATCAGTCTATACGGTACCACGTAGAGGTTCAATAGGTTGCAGTTGATTGTCGTTGGAAAATGATGGTATCATCCGGACCCGCCGATGGACTCGGCAGCCCTGTCCGGACGGACATCGATGCGTTGAGTTCGGGTTCTTCGGCTCCCGGGATGATGACGACCGGTAGGGCCGATCTGTCGGGGAAACACCGGGATCGTCGTCGGCACGGACCGGGGAGCACGTGGAGGTTGTTTGAGGACAAGTCCTGTGCAGCAAAGCGAAAAGACGCCGCGTAGAGTGAGTTTCAACGATATCGGAGCCTTTCAAGCACTTGTTGGTGAGTTAAGTAAGAATATCAAATACATTGAGAAATGCTTGAATGTCGCCATCTCCATCAAGGGGAATACGGTTGCCGTTTACGGTGACCCTCCCAATGACGATGTTGCCGAGAAGTTGCTCAAACAATTGTACCCGTTGGCCCGGGACGGTTTTCCGATTTACCCGGTTGACATTGATCAAGGAGTCCGGCTGCTTCTCGATAACCCTGAAGCAAAGCTCAGGGATCTGCTGAGAGACACCGTTTTCACTTCCCTGGGAAAGAGGCCGATTACGGCCAAGTCGATCATGCAGAGGACATATATTCAAGCAATCCAGTCACATGACATAGTTTTCGGAATCGGCCCTGCGGGAACGGGGAAGACCTACTTGGCCATGGCCATGGCCATGGCCGCCTTTTCGAAGAAGGCCGCACGGCGCATTGTTCTGGCGAGGCCGGCGGTGGAGGCGGGTGAAAGGCTTGGATTCCTCCCGGGGGACCTGAATGAGAAGGTCAATCCATACCTCAGGCCGCTCTACGATGCGCTCCATGACATGATAGATTTCGAAAAGGCTTCCCGGATGATCGAACGGGGCGACATCGAAGTGGCTCCACTGGCCTTTATGAGAGGCAGAACCCTGAACGATTCTTTCGTCATACTTGATGAGGCGCAAAACACTACGTCGGAACAAATGAAGATGTTTCTCACACGCCTGGGCTATTCATCCAAAGCGGTGATCACAGGGGATATTACTCAGATAGACCTCCCCGGGGGGGTTACGTCCGGTCTGGTGGAGGCGCGAAACATATTAAACGATATCGAAGGGATATCCTTTGTAATGTTTACCGACCGGGATGTTGTGCGTCATCCTCTGGTGCAGGAGATCATCAGGGCTTACGAGGCCCGTTCAACAACTGCCGGACCCCGGAGTTGAGAGGACATGTCGAAATCCCTTGATAAGAAGAAGCCGCTGGATCACACGAGTCGTTTCTCCGGACTGAAGGAGAGGGCGGTTCACTTTCGAAAGGCCGTCGAAAAGAGGCTTCCATCGTGGATCCGTCATGTGGCGGAGCCGAAATGGCAGCGGTGGGCGCTGATAGTGGGGACGTCTCTTTTTGCAGCGTTTCTCATGGCCCCCAAGTCTTCCCACATGTACAGCCTTGCGGTGGGAGAGATGGCTCCGGAAACCATCGTTTCCCCCATAACCTTTAAGGTAATCGACGAAGAGGCGACCAATAAGAGACGGGACGAGGTGCTCAAATCCGTGAGACCCGTCTACGACTTCGACGATGAAATGGTCAAGGGCGTTCAGGCCGGAATGGTCAAGGCCTTCAAGTTCATCAAACAGTATTTGAAGGATGAAGCGGAGTACCGTTCGAGGGAACTGGACAAAACTGCCGGAGAGGCCAAACCGGGCACGGAAGGTAATCCGGAATCAAAAACATTCCGGATACTCGATGACACCACTTTGAGGACGCGGTACGAGAATCTCTTGGGCGCAAGGGTGTCTCCCTCCAACTTCGCCCTGCTCAAGGCCGTGGGATTCAGCTCGCGTATTGAAGAGGACCTGCGGTCGCTGGTAGTGCCGGTCCTGCTCAAGGGGGTCGTCTTGAGTCATGACCTGGTCAAGCGGGACGGACAGAACGGCATTCTTCTCCGGAGCAAATCCAAAGAGAAACTGGAACCGTTGAAGGATCTCGGCACCATTTACGATCTGAAACAGGCCGTGAATTTCATCAACAATCTTGAAAACGAGCCTTCTCGAGATACGTCGTATTCCCGGGCCATTCGGCAGATTGCCATGGATCTGGTGAATGTCAACATCACCTACAACCGGGACGAAAGTGAAAAACTCAGGATCGAGGCTCAGAATTCCATCAAGGATCAACATTTCACCGTAGCCAAGGGAGAGACCATTATACGGGAAGGTGAGCCGGTCAATAAGGGCCATCAGATGAAGCTTGCCGAACTCAACAAGTCCAATCCCGCTTACAGCCGCTATATGATACTGGCGGGCTTCACGCTCCTTCTTGTGCTTCTGCTTCAGTTCTGTTTCTACTTCTCTGAAAGGTACCTTGACCGCTCGGCAAGCGCCGTGGAGGATCTTTTCTTGTTCTGTTTGCTTCTGGTGGCCACAATCGCACTCGTACGCTTCACCTCATCGTTGTCCCCGCTCTTGTCTTCCGTGGGGCCCGGCATTGATGCGCAATCCATCCTCTACGCGGCACCGGTGGCAACCGCGGCAATGTTGGCCGCGCTTATGGTAGATGCGCGGATCGCCTTCATCTTTGCCGCGCTGACGGCTTTGACTGCGTCGCTGGCGGTGGAGGGGGATATCTACCTCTTCTCCTTCTACTTTGTTTCGGGAATCGTGGGCCTCCACGGCATGACCCACATCACCGACAGGACCTCGGTTCTCAAGGCCGCCCTATTTGTCGGTTTGGTGAACATGCTGTCGGTGGTTGCCATCCGGATGGCCGTCGGAGAACTGACCACCATAGAAAACCTGTATGTGATCGGCCTCGGGTTTCTCGGCGGAGTCTTATCGGGGCTTCTGGTGTCCGTGCTGGCACCGCTCCTGGAACCGCTGGGGTATACCACCAACGTGAGGCTGCTGGAATTGGCCAACCTGAATCACCCGTTGCTGAAAGAATTGGCGTTCCAAGCTCCGGGAACGTACCATCACTCCATGATGGTCGGCAACATCGTTGAAGCCGCTGCGGAGCTGATAGGAGCCAACCCTCTTCTTGCCAGAGTGGGCGCGCTTTACCACGACATCGGAAAAGCAGGAAAGAAGACAAGACCTTATTATTTCATTGAGAATCAAGAACGGGGCGGTAATCCTCACGACAAACTCGAGCCGAGCATGAGTGCTCTGATTCTCGTTACCCACGTGAAGTACGGAGTCGAAAAGGCCCGGGAATACAAGCTCGGTACTCCCATAACGGACATCATCCGGCAACATCACGGCACCAATTTGATCAAGTTCTTTTATACAAAGGCGCTGGAGAAGGCTGAAAAGAACCATCAATCCGTAAGCGAAGACAAGTACCGCTACACCGGGCCCCGTCCGCAGACCAAGGAGGCGGCGCTGGTGATGCTGGCGGACGTCTGCGAGGCTGCCTGCCGAACATTGGCCGACCCTACTCCCGCCAGGATTCAAAAGCGGGTTCAGACACTCATCATGGGACTATTCAGTGAGGGCCAGTTGGATCAGTCCACCCTTACTCTCAAGGACATTCACGCCATCACCAAGTCCTTTGTCCGATCCCTGCAAGGAATTCTTCATTCCCGGATTGACTACCCAGCGGATACGCGTGTACAGGAAAAAAGCAATGGAGATCTCCATAAGCAGCAATCAGACAAAAATAGAGATCGACCGGGACGGACTGACTCGGAAGGCGTCGCAAATATTAGAAGACTTGGGCTGTAGCCCTTCCTCGGTGCTGTCAATAGCCTTTGTGGACTCCGGGGAGATGGCCGACCTCAACGTGAAGTACCGCGGACGGGAAGGACCGACCAATGTGTTGTCCTTCTCGCAGCAGGAAGGCGATTATCCCGCCGCCCAGCCTCACCTTCTGGGGGATGTGGTCATTTGTGCCGACCGGGTTCAAGAAGATGCACTCAAACTCGGTTACACGGAAGACGAAATGGTGCTCTACCTCCTCATCCACGGAATACTCCATCTGGGAGGTTACGATCACGAGAATCCCGACCAGGCCGATGCCATGCAGGAAAAGGTGGATCAGGTCTTTGAGCGGTTTTACCCGTCGGAAACCCCGTGAAAGGGCAAGACCCGATCCACCCGTCTCACCGTCATCAGGACAACCGTGAGTACTTACGTTTCCACAGAGGTGCTTCCTCGGCTTTGCATTCCGATTTCAGACTCCCAATGAATTCTTTCACCCGCGGGTCGCTCATGGCAGTCTCCACAAGGTGCGAGCCTACCTTCCAGCCCACACCCAGTGCTACGCCGGCAGCGGCCCAGCCAAGTATCCTTAAGGGTAAGAGTAGGGGAAGTGCCATTTGTCCGCTCTCCTTTCCTTGTCTTTCTTGCCTCACCAGAGCCGTGGGGCAAAGCGGAAGATCGCAGAGGCCGATTCGTTCCACATATGGATCTTAACGGGATTTCGCCAAAAAACAAGATCTGCGGATCGAGCCGTGCCGGGGGGCGGGGAATCAGCTTGATTTTCAGTCGTTATTGTGGTTTAAAGATGAGTCAAGGAGAGAGGGCACTACTCGTTCAGAGGTCCTGTCGTGAGATACCTGCTCTCCATTCTTGTTTTCGCGGTCTTCCTTTCCGGCTGCTCCACCACATATCATTCGCTGTCCGATCGGCCGAAGGATTCTGCAGCCGTGTCTCCGCACGGCGGCCCGCCGGCGGAAGCATCAAAAAAGCCTTCGACGCGCCCGGCGTCCCGCCCGCCCGCTCCCGAAGTTGAAACGTTGCAGGCTTCCTACAGCGAAACGTCTCTTTTCGACCGCTTCTGACGGGACAGCCGGGCGCCGGCGGCCCCGAACGGCGTCATGCCGCCAAATCGGCATCAGATGCCGCCCCTCAAAGTGCCGGAGCGGAATTTTCTTGCTTCCCGCCGGTTTCTTCCACCCTTCATCCGGCCGGCGTCCACTAAATGACATACCCCCGGCAGTTGTCTTCCCCGATGCATCGGTTGGTGAGGGTAAGTCGCGTTTGAGCGTTGACACGTTGCCCTGTTTTCACTACACTCAATGTCTCCACACGGGGCTCTTCAAACGCGATTCTTGTTATGGGACGAGGCACAAGCATGTCATTTTTCAAGGCCGTTTGCCGATGGATTGATGCGCTGAATGGGCTGGTGGGCAGAGGGGTTGCCTGGATTACCTTCCTCCTCGTCATCGTCGTGTTCTTCAACGTGATTTTGCGGTACGTTTTCAATAAGAGTTTCGTTTCCACTCAGGAATTGGAGTGGCACCTCTTCGCAGTGATATTTCTCCTCGGCGCGGGTTGCACTCTGTTGTACGACGGACACGTGAGAGTGGACATCATCTATCAGAGATTGGGCCCCAAGGGACAGGCATGGGTAAATCTGCTGGGGGTGCTCTTCTTTCTCATTCCCGGTTGCCTGCTCGTTATCCACACTTCGCTGCAATTCGTCGATAATTCCATCTCAATCATGGAAGGCTCGCCCGACCCCGGAGGAATCCCGTATCGGTTCATTCTCAAGTCGGCCATCCCCGTCGGTTTTGTGCTTCTTCTCCTCCAAGGAATATCTCTGGGGATAAAGAGTTCATTGACACTGCTCGGCGCGGAAACTACAGAGGAGCGTGAGTCATAATGGAATATTTGCCCGCTTGGATGTTCTTGGTTCTGACAATCCTCCTCATGTTAGGATTTCCCGTCACGTTCACCCTATTGGGCACTGCATTCTTCTTCGGAATCATAGGATTCGGATATCAATTCTTTGGTTTGCTTCCCTTACGCATATGGGGCGTGATGGAAAATGTCACGCTCATGGCCGTTCCGCTCTTCGTATTCATGGGGGTCATGCTCGAACGGTCGGGACTTGCCGAAGAACTCCTCGATACGATGGGCTTGCTCTTCGGCCGCATCCGTGGGGGGTTGGCCGTTTCGGTGGTCGCTGTGGGAGCGTTGCTCGGGGCTTCCACCGGCATCGTCGGGGCAACGGTTGTCACAATGGGGCTGCTTTCGGTTCCCACCATGCTCCGCCGCAACTACAATAAGGAATTGGCTACGGGAACGGTTTGCGCTTCGGGAACCCTGGGACAGATTATTCCGCCAAGTATCGTGCTGGTTCTGGTGGGAGACATTGTGGGGGTACCGGTTGGGGATCTCTTTATGGGTGCGGTGATTCCCGGATTTGTTCTGGTCGGATTGTTCATCCTCTACATCTTGGCAGCGGCGTATTTGCGGCCGCAGTTGGCCCCTCCCATTCCGTGGGAGGAAATCGAGGCTCTTGCCGGTGGGAAATTGGCCCGAAAGGTGATGGTGGCCCTTTTCCCGCCCTTGTTCCTCATTGTGGCCGTGCTTGGATCGATATTTTGGGGTGTTGCCTCCCCCACCGAAGCCGCCGCAGTCGGCGCGGTGGGGGCTCTGCTGCTGACCGCGGCGAACCGTAAGCTCAACATGGTCATCCTGCGCGAAGTCATGATGTCAACCATGAAGCTGACGTGCATGGTGTTCATCATATTGGTGGGAGCCGCGGCCTTTGGTTTGGTCTTCCGCGGCCTGGGCGGCGATCATCTTGTGAGGGAATTTCTCGGCGGCATCGCCCACGCATACAGCAAATGGGCCGTTCTGGCCATCGTGATGGGGCTTATATTCGTGGTCGGATTTTTCCTCGATTTCATAGAGATTACCTTCATACATGTTCCCGTGCTGGCCCCGATCATGATTGAATTCGGTTTTGATCCTCTGTGGTTGTGTGTGCTCATCGCCGTGAACCTACAGACGTCGTTCCTGACGCCGCCGTTCGGTTTTTCTCTGTTTTACCTGAAGGCCGTGACTCCGCCGGAAATTACCACCGGCCACATATACCGGGGAATAATCCCCTTTGTTCTGCTCCAACTGGTTGGACTGGCTTTAGTCGTAGCATTTCCCATACTGGCCACATGGCTGCCCAAGGTGGTTTTCGGCAATTAGGGTCATCCGTGTTGCCGAGCGAATGTGTGTCTTTATTCTTGCCATTGGAAACATGTATGTCGGTATGAACCGCAGAAGGAGGTCGATGATGAAGAGGCGTGATTTTATCAAAAAAGCAGGCGCAGTCGCAGGGTCCGCGGCCGCTGCGACCACCATTGCCGCACCCGCCGTTTGGGCAAAGGGAGAAACCTACAAGTGGAAGATGGTAACTACGTGGCCGCCCAACTTCCCCGTCCTCCAGGTGGGCGCGGAACGGTTCGCCAAACGAGTGAATGAAGCCACCGAGGGCCGGATTACCATAGAAGTCTTTGCAGGCGGTGAACTTGTCCCCGCGATGGGAGTCTTTGATGCAGTGTCCAACGGTACGGTGGCCTGCGGGAGCGGCGCTTCCTATTACTGGGCAGGAAAATGCCCGGCAGGTCAATGGTTTGCAGCCGTGCCGTTCGGTCTCAACCCTCAGGGGATGAACTCGTGGTTCTATGCAGGAGACGGGTTGAAGCTGTGGGAAGAGGCATACGCCCCGTTCAACGTCATCGCAAGGCCCCAAGGGAATACCGGGGTGCAGATGGGCGGTTGGTTCCGCAAAGAGATGAAGACCATGGCGGACTGGAAGGGCCTCAAGATGAGGATTCCGGGCCTGGGCGGCAAGGTGGTGGCCAAGGCAGGCGGAACGGTCGTTTTGAAGCCGGGCGGGGAAATATTCACCTCTTTGGAGCGCGGGGTCATCGATGCAACCGAGTGGGTCGGTCCCATGCACGACGAACGGCTGGGACTCTACAAGGCTGCGGAATACTACTACTATCCCGGCTGGCATGAGCCCGGGACCACCCTGGAGGTCATGTTCAACAAGAAGATCTACGACGGCCTTTCAAAAGATCTCCAGATAATCCTCGATGCCGTGGCGGCAGAAACCAACATCTGGAGCCTCAGCCAGTTCGAGGCTCAAAACAGTGCCGCGTTGATAGGGCTCATTGACAAGCACAACGTGAAGCTTCGTCAATTTCCCGAGGAAATGATCGAGCAGTTGCGAAAGCTCAGTGAAGAAGTCATCGAAGAAGAGGCGGCCAAAGACAAGATGGCGACAAAAGTCAACAACGCGTTCAAGGCCTTCAAGAATCAGATCGGACCGTGGGGAATGGTATCTGAAAAGGCTTACTACGACCTGATCTTTGGAAAGTACGCCTTGAGCAGGAAGTAGCGGTTTCACGGAGGCCGCGGAAATGCGGTCATTCGGTAAGAGAAGCAGGCCCCGCGCCTGCTTCTATGCGTATGGGCGGCAGGCGTTCACCGTCTCGCGGCTGAAAGAGTCATGGTAAGAGTGGTTATTCTCACAAATCACCATGATTCGCGGATCATAACTGACCAATAAGCCGGAACGATGAAAGATTTATTCTGCGACAGTCCCTTAGTGTTTTATGGCGTAAATACGGTCGCACATTCTGCTCCTGTTACCGAGTCTGAGAACTGGAACCAGAGCGTTCCGGGCACGGAGGCCCGGGCTTCGGTAGGGGCGGACCTATGTGTCCGCCCGCATTTGGGCGCACACGCAGGTGCGCCCAAATCCCGCGGGACGCGGGCAGCGCCCGCCCTTGAAGATGACGGGCATCCCGCGTCCCGCGGGACCCCACGAAACAGGTCTAGGGCTTCATGACAGTCCTCGTAGCCCGGGCCTCCGTGCCCGGATCTTGTTCTTGCCGGCACCC
>JAZDHD010000349.1:0-14896 GCA_043806215.1 Pseudomonadota bacterium
GCCGAAGAACCCAAGTGTCTTAAGGCATAAATACGGTCGCACAAGCTGAAGCGTCTTCCCGGCGTAGGCCGGGAACCAGTCCTTTTTTCCTGGACCCCGGCCTGCGCCGGGGAGACGGCGGGCAGGGACGCCCGCCCCACGTTTAGGACTCGGCTTCATGACAGTCCTTCGTAGCCCGGGCCTCCGTGCCCGGATCTTGTTCTTGCCGGCACCCGAGCCGGCTGCGAGAAGAAGATATGCGACACTATCGGGGAAACCGAGCAGTAAGCCGTTTGGGAACCGATGCCGGAAAAACCCGGCCTGCCGGGTCTTCCACCCGCCATAGAGCCGTCGGACCAGATGAAACGTCCCGAAGCCGTCATTTCCCACATTGGCGAGAGATCATCAGTACTTCTAGGCACTTCCGAGCATATCCCATGCACACGATACCTGTCAAGGCCGGTACTGAGCCTCCGACCGGGAAGAGGCATCATCACTTGTTTGAAACAGTGGGCATGGCTCATGATGAAACCGTTGAACCTACTACCGTTTCTGTGAGATGATACGTTTCGGCAATAGGTGGATTCATGGAACATGCTCAAGACAAGACGGAAATCCTCTCGCGGGAGGTGGCGCACCTTCGTGAGAAGCTCGGCGAATTGGAAGCCCTGAGAGCGGAGCTCGAGGAGGTGAAGGAGGCGCTGCGCGATTCGGAAACACGATTACAGGCGGTCACGGCTTTTGCCGGATACGCCATCGTCTTCATAAGCTCAAGAAATGAAATCGTCTTCTGGAATATAGGCGCGGAAAACATGTTCGGTTACTCCAGAGAGGATATGGTCGGCCGACCGGTTTCCATGGTGATTCCACATCTGGATATACACAAGCAGAGTAACCTCATCACCAGTCGGAAGAGGCGTGGATCCCGGTTGCAGCAGATGGAACAACGTACCTTGGAACTGAAAGGGCTCCGGAAGTGTGGAGGCGAATTCCCCTTGGAAGTAAGCCTATCGAGATCGGAATCCAAAGAACAGGATTTCTTCCCGGCAATAATCCGTGATATCAGTTTTCGACAATCGGCACTGAGAAAACTCGAAATCAAGACCGCGGAAGCCCGGCAGAAGACCGAAGATATGGAGTCTTTTATCCAGACCGTTGCCCATGACCTGAAATCGCCGGTGATCGCCGTCGCCGGCCTGACTCGCCGATTGAGGAGAAGCGCTGAAACGTTGCCTCCGGATGTTGCAAGAGAAGAACTCCTCAGCCGGATCGAAGCCGGCGCTCAGTCCATCGAAACATTCCTTAAGGACCTGCTTGACGGTTTGGCCCTTTTTCAGAGTCGGCGGGACTGGATGCCGGTTCAACCGGAGACGATGATCCACGAGGTCGTCCGGCGGCACGAGCACGAAATCGCCGAGCAGGGGATAACACTTGAAATAGACATAGAGAACGCGTTGCCGGCCATAGCGGGGAACAGTCACCGGCTTACTCAGGTGTTGGACAATCTTCTCGTCAATGCGATCGTTCACATGGGCCCGGGACCGAATCCCAAGATACGGATTGAATGCCGCTGCGACAAGGAATCCGTGGTGACGTCGGTAGCGGACAACGGAACGGGCATCGCACCGCAGTATCAGACCAAGATATTCGAGCGTTTTTTCAGGTCTCCCGATGCTTCGAGCACAAGGGGAGGAACCGGGCTCGGACTCTTCATTGCAAAAAGAATTATCGAGAGTCATGAAGGGCGGATATGGGTGGAATCCGAGGAAGGCAAGGGCGCCACGTTCTTTTTTGAGTTGCCGAAAGCGGCAATGGGTCAAAGCGGCGATTATGAAATCTAGCGAACCGCCGAGACAGGCCGGTCACCACCTACCATGAAAGTCTGCCGCGGGGCAGACTTCCGGGTTAAAGGCCGGGCAGAGCCCATAGGCGTTAACTTAAGCCTGTTGGTCGGCTTGGACTTGGGTTCATTCATGACGTCCCGAAGGGACACGAGATGTTAGCCGGGCCTTTCAAGGCCCGGCACCGGACGGCCAATATCGATGACTTCCTAATCTCCCCCGAATCGGGCTCCCAACAGAGAGTCTGGATGCCCGCCACGCAAAAACTTGACCGCGGATTGTCGTCCATTTATCTTGATACGTACATGGGACAGAGGGATTGCCGGATACCAACAGCACGGAAGAGCCGGGTACGAGCGCCGTGATGCACAAACCGGATCCAAGGATGAAAGCCCCCGCAACCGGCGGCGAGCACAGGCTCACCGGTGTTGGTGCAATTAGAGCTTGATGCACTTCGTGACAAGGCTCGGGGAGATCATGGACGACAAAGACAAGAACACCGAAACACTGCCGGATCGATTTACAACACAACACCCGGAGATCTCGGAGCCCCAACCGGACGCTGCCGATGTCCATGCGAACGGTCCGATGCCGTCACGGAGCAACGGAGCGTTCAATTTGCCGGATGAAGAGACATCGGGCACTTCAGATCCCTTTACCAAAACAGAGACCATAGACCTGAGCACCCTGTTCAAGGAAGATATGACCTCGACGGGGAGCTTCTCCATACGGGGCGAGATCTGGGAAACCACGTTCGGAAAGCTCCTAAGGGCGCTTCCCATTCCAACTTTTCTTGTGGATGAGTCTTTTCGGGTGATTGCGGCGAACGAGGCTTGCGGAAGGCTGAGCGAAGCCTATCTGCCGGCGGTGGATGCACCGTTTTCGCGGATCTTTCCGGGGGCGTTCGGCACGAAAACCGTTGAACCTGTGCTGGATAGAGCCTTTTCGACGAGGCGACCCCAGGTCCTGGAAGCTGAGCTGGACATCTTCGGCACACGTATTTGGGGAAGAATGACCTTCCGGTCCATTCGCATTAAGCGCAAGCGGTTCATACTGGTGCTGCTGGAGGATCTCACGCCCGAGAGGAGGGAGATAGCCTTCCAAATCAGCCAATCGAGACGGTTGAGAAAGGAAATATCCCGTCGCAAGGAAGCCGAAAGCAAGCTGACCGAGAGTGAAAAACGTTACCGGCAGATAATAGAGAATGCGAGTGATGTGATATTCCGTACGGATGCGAACGGCTATTTCACGTACGTCAACCAAACTGCATTGAAACTCTCGCAATACTCTCGGGACGAGCTTGTCGGCAAGCATTTCTTGGAGCTCATCCGTCCCGATTTCAGGGAAGCAACGGCTCGTTTCTTGAAAAGCCAATACGATGAGAAGAAGCTGAGCGCGTATCACGAATTTCCTGCCGTGGGCAAAGACGGAAAAACCGTGTGGCTCGGCCAGCATGTTCAGTTGATGATGGAGGGACCCAGGATCATCGGCTTCCAGGCCATAGCCAGAAACATTACCGATAGGGTGGACGCCGAGGAGGCTTTGCGGAGAGCCTACGGGAACCTGGAAGAGGAGGTACGGACCCGGACGAGCGATCTTGAGGAAGCTAAGAAGGAGCTGGAGGCTCTCAACAGACTTGGGCTGCAGGTGACGAAATCGCTGTCGAAGGAAGTCACGTTGCGGCACGCCATCGAAGAAGTGGCGTCAATATTGAAGCCCGATATTGTGATGCTTTTCTTGCGTGAAGACGAGAACCTGGTCCTGAAACAAGCATTGTCCATGGATGAGGCGCATGCTCCTCATCCTCTGCCGGTGCACCGGGTGGGGGAATGCCTGTGCGGGTTGGCCGTAACGGAAAGACGTCCCGTGCTGTCCAAGAACATTTACGACGATCCGAGATGCACATGGAGTGAATGTAAGGAAGCGGGGCTCCATTCCCTGGCTGCCATTCCGCTTGGTAACGATGAGGAAATACTGGGTGTTCTGGCCATGGGTTCCCACAAGGAGCAAGACTTCTCAAAGCAGATTGGTTTCCTCGACGCCATCGCAACACAGATCACCATAGGATTGAAGAATGCGCTGCTTTTCGAGCAAGTCCGAAATCATGCCCAAGTACTGGACGAGAAGCTATCGATCATCACGAAATCGGAGCAGGAGAAGAATAGACTCCAGGCTCAACTGCTCCAGGCGCAGAAGATGGAAGCCGTGGGAACGCTCGCAGGCGGAATAGCTCATGACTTCAACAACCTGCTCCAGGCAATTTTGGGTTCATCCGACCTCCTCCTTGCGACCGGAGATCGGGACGCCTTTGAGCGCAGGAACTTGGAGGTCATTCAGCAAGCCGCCCGAGACGGGGCCGATCTGGTTTCCAGAATCCTTACGTTCAGTAGAAAGGCCGAGCCCAAGACTCGGCCGACGGATCTGAATGAGGAAATCCGTAGGGCCAAGAGACTCCTTCGGCGGACAATACCGCGTATGATCGAGATAAAGGAAGTGCTTGCGGACAACCTCGGGACCATAGATGCCGACCCCGGTCAAGTGGAGCAGATGCTGCTGAATCTGGCCGTCAATGCTCAACATGCGATGCCCGACGGCGGATTGCTTCTTCTCGAAACCGAAAATGTGTCGCTCAGTGATGAGTATCTGCGAACCCACCTCGGGGCCGACCCCGGTCATTATGTCCTCCTGACCGTCTCCGACAACGGTGTGGGTATGGAACCCGAAGTGATGGACCGGATATTCGACCCCTTTTTCACCACCAAGACCAACGGCGAAGGCACGGGCCTGGGGCTGTCCATGGTTCATGGAATGGTCTCCCTGCACGGCGGCCACATGAGATGTTACAGCGAACCGGGGAGAGGCACATCCTTTAAGATCTATTTTCCCGTGTCGACCAGCGACATGATCCTCGACGTCGGTAAGACGCGCGAAATGCCTGCGTTCGGGACTGAGACTATTCTCCTGGTGGACGACGACGACCGTTTACGAGAGATGGAGCGGCAAGTGGTTGAAATCGGAGGCTATAAGGTAATTACCGCCCGAAACGGAGAAGAGGCCGTCGAGACGTATGCCGGTCGGAGGGAAGAGATTTCGCTGGTCATTCTGGATCTGATCATGCCGGGGATGGGCGGGGAGCGATGTCTCAAAGAACTGCTCGCTATGGATCCCGACATCAAAGTCCTCGTTTCAAGCGGTTATTCCCCGAATGGTTTGGCTTCCCATGAAGTTCCGGCCGGAGCGAGAGCATTCATCTGCAAGCCGTACGATGCCAAGGATATTCTGGGGGCCATCAGAAGAGTCCTGGACGAGGGCGGTTCCAGGCCGGGCATTACTTGATCGGCCTCGAGGAGATCATTTGGGGGGAGACGCGTGATAGGCCTCGAGTCGTCTATCCAATTCTTGCTCTTGAGCATCAGTGAGTTCGAGGGATTCCTGGTCGGCAGCAATGCCGTCCCATGTCTCTTCAACGAGGAGAATACGCTCGGCAACACTGAGCTTCTTGCTTTCCTGTGAGGTCTCTCTCAGTTCCATTCCATCTTCTCCGTAGAGGAACTTGTGCTTGAACCCGTCCCCTGTTTCCCGTTCTCCAACGACAGACATTCAGTCCGATGCGAGGCATCGCAAGGAGAAAGCGATTCCTCCGAAGGTCATCCGGCGGGTCATTCGACCACGTGTGGTACTCACAGCTTCGCATCATAATGCGAGTACTGCATGGTGAAGATGGCCCGTCCCTGAGTAATCGACCGGAGCGACGTGGAATACCCGAACATGGCGGCAAGCGGGACAACGGCCTTGATAACGGATGTCTTGCCTCGCGGGGTGACTTCTTCCAGTCTGCCTCTTCGTCCGTTCAGATCGGCGATGACCTCGCCCATGAATTCTTCCGGAACAATCACCTCCACGGTCATGTAAGGTTCCAAAAGAATTGGTGAAGCTTTTTCGCAGGCTTCTTTGCAGGCTTGCGCCGCGGCGACTTTGAGGCCGAGCCCCGTCATTGACGCAATATCCGGTCCCAAGGCTTCGAGATTTACCACGATATCAACGACTTCATTACCGGCAAGTGCGCCTGCGAGCATAGCCTCCCGCGTCCCCTGTTCAACATGGCCTATCATTTCCGCGCCGGCGGTTTCAATGAGTGCATCGGGTGCATTGAACACGGTTCCTTGTCCCCTGGGAGCCGGCTTCACCGAGAGGGCGACATCGCCCATGTGCCGGGCGTCATGAATCTCCCGGTCAAATACCACGTGAGCTTGACCTGCCGAAGTGATGGTCTCCCTATAAACCACCTGAGGTTTGCCGGTCTGGACTTCTACGTTGTATTCTCGTTTCAAGCGGTCCAGAATGATGTCGAGATGCAGTTCTCCCATGCCGGATATGAGAAGCTGACCCGTATCCTCACTCTCCATAAAGGCAAACGTCGGATCTTCCACGGCGATCTTGTCCAATGTCGAGAGAAGCTTCTCCTGATCGGATCTGGTCTTGGGTTCGATGGCAATGGAAATGACCGGTGTGTAGACATCCATGGATTCGAGAATCAGAGGCGCCGACGGGTCGGTCAGCGTGTCGCCGGTCTTTGTGGATTTGAGGCCGACCGCGAGTGCAATACTGCCGGCAGGAGCAGATTTTATCTTTTCGCGCTTGTTGGCGTGCATGAAGAACAGACGTGCGACACGTTCCTTGATTCCCCGCGTCGCGTTATAAACCTCGGATTCCGCTTTGATTTCACCTGAGTAGACTCTGACGAAAGTAGCCTTTCTTCCCTGATCCATGGTCACCTTAAAGGCCAATGCACACAACGGGTTCTTGCCCATGGGGCCTCGTTCTTCATGTTCTCCGGTGGTGGGATTGATGCCCACGATGGGCGGAACATCCACCGGGGCAGGGAGGTAGTCCAGCACCGCGTCGATAACCGGTTGAACGCCCTGGTCCTTCAACGCGGAACCACACAGGACGGGGACTATCTTATTTGCAATGGTGCCCGCCCTAAGGCCCGCGATAATCTGCTTTTCGTCGAGGTCGTCGTGCTCCAGATAATGTTCCAGGATCTCCTCATCCATTTCCGCAACACTCTCAAGCATGAAATGCCGGGCCTTCTCGGCATCTTCCATATATTGTTCAGGAATATCAATGTATTCGAAATCAGTGCCTTGTGTGGACGCGTCCCAAATGATTCCCCGCATGCGAATCAGATCTATCACACCGAGAAGCTCATCCACCCCCATCATGGGAATCTGAACGGGAACCGGATATGCGCCCAACCGTTCCCTTATCATGGATACGGCACGATGAAAATTCGCGCCGATGCGATCCAGTTTGTTGACAAAAGCGATCCGGGGAACTTTGTATCGTTCGGCCTGGTGCCATACCGTTTCGGTTTGAGGTTCGACTCCTCCCACGGCACAGATTACTGCAACAACGCCGTCCAGAACCCTGAGGGATCTTTCCACTTCTATCGTGAAATCAACGTGACCCGGGGTGTCGATCAGATGAATCTCGCAACCCTTCCACTCAAAGGTCGTGGCCGCCGACGTTATGGTGATTCCGCGTTCTTGTTCCTGCGGCATGTAGTCCATGGTTGCCGAACCATCATCGACCTCGCCGATTTTATGAATCTTCTTGGTATAGAATAGAATCCTCTCGGTTAGGGTAGTCTTTCCGGCGTCGATGTGTGCCATGATACCGATGTTTCTGATTTTGGAAAGATGCTTCGTCACGATTACTCCATTGCTCTGAAACGGTTGCGGTCTGCCGTTGGTCGGCGGCACACCGGGCCTTCATCGAGGGCTGATGGAAATCCCCACGTTGTGCACCGGAGGAAGATATCCCGCGACATGCCGCGTGCGATACCCTCTTCGCAAAGATGGAACACGGCCCCGGTGCTTGGAGGCCCAACCGATAATGATCTCAACGGCATACAACAATGTCGAGGTTAACGAGAAAACAAACCTATTTCTCGCATGTTAATAGAATGTTGTCAAGTTGGTCTTGGACGAATATGGGTTGCCTTTCATGGCAGCCACATGATAAGATACGGAAAAGATTCCGCTAAGAGGGAGTTCGAAAGGTAATATCATGGAAACTATGGCGAAATTCTTTGATTCCATCAACAGGCTGCTCGGCGTGAGTTCACCGGGAGAGCTTGTCTTTCACCCGGTGTTCATCGGCTTCTGTGTAATAGCATTCATCTATTTCGTCCTCACCAGAATGAAGTTCTTTGCAATTGCTGTCGGCGGTCTCGTTGGAGGCGCGGCCGTGGTACATTACCTGTACCCGTCCAGCACGTCCAACTTACCGGAACTGATCAAGTTCCTGGCGGCCATGGGCGGTTTGGCACTTCTCTTGGTTTACATAGGCTTCGTCCGGGACTAGGTGACGGCAGTGGATTCCGCAAGGGAACGAGTCCGGCTGACGGCTCATGCACTCCATACAAAGGAGCCCGGTGGTACGAGAGGATTACCGGACCTCCGGCCGGATTGAGTATGAAATGCCATACCTGATTGACGGAAACAACGTAATGGGTCGGCGAAGCGGCCGGCACCGGGATACGGCCGGGGCAAGAAGAAGATTCATTCAGGAACTTGCAGGATTTGTCGCCGTTCACAGAGTTCGGGTTCAAGTGGTCTTTGACGGAGTTCCCGACGAAGAGTTTCCGGAAGGGACTACGTATCGGAGCGTAAGGATTCTCTATGCAAAACGCGGATCCGACGCGGACTCGCGCATCAAAGACATGATACGGAGATCATCGTACAAACGGGACATGGTGGTGGTGTCGTCCGATCGCGAAGTGATGTCTTTTGCCAATAGACAAGGAACTCGGGTGATGCCCGCCGCGCGGTTCCGGACATTGCTGGATGAAGCTGGGGCGGTTGATCGGGGCAAGGCCGACGTGGGAGTGGAAGATCCGGGAAGTATTGATGAATGGCTCGAATTCTTCGGTAAACCCCCATGAAGGGGTGATCACAACTGATAATGAAAATCCCTCGGTGCTCCGAGCCGAAGACCTGGCAGAGCCCATAAGCGTTAACTTGAGGATTCCGGCTGCCAACCCGTACTTCAACCGGCACACGAATCGAGGCATGCAAACCGTTTTCGGTGTTGAGATGCAGCGATCTTAATGTGCCGAAGGCACTTAGGAATTTAGCCGGGGGATTAATCCCCCGGAAGAACGGGATAAAGCGAACAGGATTTCCGTCCCGAAGGGACGGCGCACGTGGACGCATTCACAATGGAGAGCATTCCGGTGGCCCTTCAGGACGCTTCTTTATGCTCGGCCGTCGATTTCCGGGCCTTGAAAGGCCCGGCTAATCCCGCGGGACGCGGGACGGGTCCCTTCGGGACGTCATGAATGAACCCAAGTCCAAGCCGACCAACAGGCTTAAGTTAACGCCTATGGGGCAGAGCCCGGCGGATAGGTATTCCCATCTGTAGGGGTCCCGCTCAGAACGCGGGATGGCCGCCCGGGTAGGCACGTGAAGAAAACCATACCGAAGGGCCTTGACATTGCAGCGACAGTACCACAGGCGGATCGCGTCAATGCCGTTATGGCGTTTTCCGTGCGGTCGGTGGGGCGGATGAGCTCTCCGCACAATTCCTTGAGTTTCTTGGAGGGCCCGGAGAATTCCGCACAAGAAGTGACCGGAAATCTCGGGAAGCTGGGTGCACGACTCGGAATAGATGCCCGCACCATCGTGACCTGTCGTCAGATCCACGGGGACGGTATGGCCGTGTTGGATAGGTTCCCCGGTGGAGCTCCGGATGCCGATGCCATGATTGCCGAGAGACCGGGGATATTTCCGGCAATCAGAACTGCCGACTGTTTGCCGATTCTCATCTTGGAGCCTCGAAAAAGGATTGCCGCAGCGATCCACGCCGGATGGCGGGGAACGACCTTGAGAATTACCCGAAAGGTGGTGGCCGTTCTGAAGAAGCGATTCCGCTGTGAGCCGTCCAACATGATAGTAGGCCTTGGTCCGGCTATAGGCGCTTGTTGTTACGAAGTTGATGACACAGTGCTGACGCCGTTACGGAAAGCAATCCCTCGGGCCGACCGGTTTATTGAGGTGAAGCGGCGGGTTCTCCCGGGGACGGACGAACCCACGGTATCATATCGATTGGATCTGACCGCGGTCAATCGGTACGAGCTGAAGGCCGAAGGGGTCCCCGAGGAGAACATCCTCGAACAGGGGCTTTGTACGTGCTGTAACCCGCAATTGTTCTTTTCTTATCGGAGAGACGGGGCCCTGGCCGGAAGACATATCTCTCTGACCGGGTTCAGGGAATAGACCTGCCTGCTATTCGACGGTTTTCTTCAGAACTTTATCCCAGTTCTGAGGACCTTCAGTCCATTCATCCTGTTCGGTGCTTTCTTTGCGCGACAGCAAAGAAGCGAGAGAGACGTAACACCCCATGAAGAAATCGGTTCCAAGAGCCTGGTCCAAGTGTTCCAAAGGTGCCTTGCCGCATACGTCAATGGTGCCGCCAAAATATACGGCACCTACGAGCGCGGCCGCTACGATGAGAACAATGTAGGGAGCTTTCTTCATTTTGCAGTCCTTTCACGAATCTTCCCGCTTCACATCGACCCTTCGCAAGAGGGCCCTTAGACCGAGTGCGGCGTCTTCCGGGAGCACATAGGTCGGCACCCCTGCATCGTGGAGGCGTAGCCGGTCAGGTCCGATCTTCTTGATGGAGCCGATGAAACATGCCGTGATAGGTTGTGGGAAACGATTGGCGAGGCTGATAAGCGCATCGGACGGATACGGCCAGTTCTTGTGTTCACAGAAAATGGCCAGAAGGGCATCCACCGAGGGATCCTCGAGAATTGCCTCTGAAATATTGTGAAAAGGGTCGATCAGGAACGCCCCGGCGGCTCCATCAACGGGATTCTTGTACACCACCGGTACCGATGGACCGAGGATCCGGGCAATCGTGTCTATCGTCTGTTGGCTTAGTTCCGACAGCTTGCAGCCGGTTTCGTTCTTGAGAATGTCCCAAGCTACTATGCTCGGCCCTGCGGTGTGAGTGAAGATTCCCAGCCTTTTCCCCCGGGGGACTCTCCCGATGGAAAGAGCCTTGCAGACAGAGATCATCTCGGAAACCGACGAGACCGACTCTGCGCCGGCTTGTCGAAGGGCGCCTTCCCAGATCCGCGTGGACCCTGCAGCGGCGCCGGTATGTGTGACGGTGACCTGATCGGCGTCATCCCCATGTCCTCCCTTGTAAAACACCACCGGCTTGTGGGGGGTGATCATGCGGATCTGTTCCGTAAGGGCCCTGGGGTCTGAGGATCCTTCTGCGAAAATGCCGATGACGTGAGTTTCCGGGTCGTCGGCCAGGTAGTCCAACAGGGTGTGGAACTCCATATTCACACGATTCCCCACCCCTATCCACTTGGCTATTCCCAAACCTTCGTCCTCGGCCCGGCCCTTGATGGCCAGTCCAATGCCGCCGCTCTGGCTGAGGAATGATACGTTTCCTGCACGCAGCTTTCTTGGATAAAACGTAGCGTTGAGATTGGCAGCTGCGTTCAGAAATCCGAGGGTATTGGGACCGATGAGGGGCATGTCGGCTGCGGCGGCTTTGAGAGCGTTCTGCAATTCCGCTCCCTCGGGGCCCATTTCGGCATATCCTCCGGCAATGACGCCGGCTCCCGCAACGCCCATTTTTCGTAACCTCTCCGTCATGCGTACGGTGGAATGCTGATTCAGGGCTATCACGGCCAAATCGGGAACCTCGGGCAGGTCATCGAGGTCCCGATAAACCCGAAGGCCCAGGATGCTCTCATGACGGGGATGAATAGGATATATCTTTCCGGGAAATTCCCCGGTTACGAGGCTGTCCATAATGGCGTGGCCAACCCTGTCCGGGGTGGCGCCTGCGCCGATGACGACCACCGATGCGGGGGCAAACATCCGGTCCAGTCTCTTCCTTGTGCTTGTATTCATAGAGGCTCCTTTGTCCGGCAGCCGGCGGAAGCATTGTCCGGAATAAAGGCGTACGCGCCGTTCCCGGGCATATCCCTTTCCCTTGCTGCGGCGAATTAGTCGGGTTCGCGAAACGTGACAGAGAACACCGAACCTCCCGATGAGCGGCATGCGTCTTCATTCTCGGCTTGAGAACACTGTGATATGTCTCCGGGGCAACGGTCCTGCCGAGTCGGAAGACTGCGACACCGGTCGGTCTCGAACGTGATGTCGAAGGGATACGTTTCCGACAGCACCTTAAGTCTAAGGAGTTCGAGTCCTTTTCCGCCGGCATCGAAATAATAGGGTTTTCTGCTGGAGTACTCCTCGGTCGGCTGAGTGTGATGAAATCCGTCAAAGATGAAAGGAATTTCGGACAGCGGTATTCCAACACCCGTATCCCGGACCTGCAAACGGATGCCGGAGTCCGCCCGGTTAAGAGACACGGTGATTTCGCCCCGATCCGGAGTGTTTTCTATTGCGTTCTTGACGAGCGTTTCCAGAACAATGTCCAGAATATTCGGATCTATGCACGCGGTGTGGACGGATTCTACTTCAGTACGCACCGACACGCGCCTGAAACAAGATTCTTTGCGTATGGAGTCCACTACATCGGTAATGCGGTCCTTCAGAGAAAAAGGCGCGGGTCGGTACGGAGGGGGAGACAGAATCTGTTCCACAATGGTTTGAATGCCGCCGAGTCTGTCCAGGTTACGTTCAATGCGTGCGAGTATCCTAGGCGTTTTCTCCCCGGAGGACTGATTCTTGACCAGGAGTTCCACCGATGCCTTGATTATGGAAAGCGGTGTCTTGAGCTCGTGGGAGAGATGATCGACTGCTTTTCTTCTCGCCCGTTCAATTGATTTGAACGCGGTCACGTCCCGAAAGACGACCACCAGGGACTCCAGTCCGGGACTACACACGTCAAAATCCAGATAGGAAGTAGCTACCGCCAAATCCACCGATTGACCGTCCGGCCGGACATAATGAATCTCGTCATTCTCGGTGTGCACTCCCTCATGGACTACACGGGAAAAAATCTGCTCCAACGGCTTGTTCTCAGGGACATCGGGGAATATCTCATCAAATCTTCTTCCAATCACCACGTCGTGTTCCAACCCGAGGATCCGGAGCGCCGACGCATTGAGAGTGTTGATATGACCGGTGCACTCAACCGTGATTACGCCTTCGTTCATGCTGCGCAGGATCACCTTTTCAATGGGATCCATTTGCGCATTCTCCGTGAGTACCGGGTCTTGAGTCGACGTGTCGGGGTTCATGATGCCTTCCCCTCTCAGGTGGATGTGCTTACCTTACTCCAAAAACAGGACTTTTTCCTCATCATTCGTAAGACTCGTGTGCTGAGTCGTTTCTCCGCCGCTTGCGGACCAGAGGGAAAAGAGTTACTAGTAAACATGAGACGCAGCGTAAGAGTGGTAGTGAGACAAAAGGCAGTAACAAGGAGCTTGCCATGGACAAGGCAAAAACATGCCCATATTGTGGAAAAGATATGGATCCCATAGAGACCCCGGTCATGTCGAGTTGGGGCGGTGAGATTCACCATGTCTGCTTTAACGACGAATGCCGTTATTTCAAGGAAAGCTGGAACGTTCTGGAGAACCAGGGCGTGGAGCGGACAGGTTACCGCTGCAGTATCGACCCTCGGGGATCCTGCAGCCCAATGGCGGTGTGGTCGTCGGAAGCGCTTAAAGACTTGGTGTGCAAAGACGGAGTTGAGGATAAGAGGGATTGATGATCCCGGATGGGGATCGCGGCGGCTACGGGCTTGTTCTCAGTGCCCGGTTTTCCAAACACCCCTTCGGATTCGGTTTACGGGCACCGTTTCCCCGGCGGAGGGGGAACGGCGCCTGTATGCGGAACCCGCCGGCGTAAACCGGCGCCGGTTAGGATGGCAACATGACGATATTCCGGATAGTTGCGGTTTATGCCGTGCTTCTTATGTTTCCCGGTACCGACGCGCGCTTATGGGCGGAAGAGACCAAGACAACCACGACGTACGCGGTTCCAACAACCGGGGAGATCATGGATGTCATGTATCTCCCGGAATTCGATGAGTGGTGGGTGAAGTGCAGGGAAGGCAAAGGAGTCTCCGTCTATTCGTACGACAAGCGATCGAAGAAATGGGGGCAAGCCCTGTTTCTTCCTGAGAAGGCCGTTGAAAAGTCGAAGAGCGGTACGCGGGCGAAAACCGATCGGGAACCGGAAAAGCCCGACAAGACAGTGAGCCCCGGAACTGCCGTGAAAGGGGAGGACCGGCCGTCTGAGAAATCCAAGAGTGATGGGGTTGGTCCGGACGGCGCGTCGGTGAGTTCATCGCAGGAGCAGGGCGGGGGAGATTCCGGAGCCAAGAAGAAAAAATGGTGGGATCCTCTGGATTTGCTCAAGGGGGATAAGAAACCGGTTTCCCCCTCGGATAAGCCGTTGCCCTGAGCAGAGAACCAAAGAGATGCAGGGAGAAAGGAGCAGGGGGGCTTCCGATGGATCTCGGAGCACGTACGCACAGACCGGCAACGGCGTAGGCCGGGAACCAGTCTTCTCTTCCTATTGGACCCCGGCCTTCGCCGGGGAGACGGGCAGGGACGCCCGTCCCACGAAGGCAAGAGGGATGTCGGTGACTTCTTTCGTAGCCCGGGCCTCCGTGCCCGGAAATCGGGAAGGCAAGCAGCGGCATGAGATTCGGAAGAGACGGGACGCCCTCTTCAGTGGGACCGGCATCCCGGCTTAGTGTTCTGGGGCGTAAATACGGTCACGGATTCCGTAAACGCGCGGTAGCGTCCCGGCGCTGCCGGGCGAGATATAGTACGTTGTTGCTACTAAAGAATACCGGCACGGAGGCCGGCGCTACCAAAGCAGGGATAATTGCCACAAATGTGCCACCGTACTTCTGCCACGGAGCACTTAGGCCGGGAACCAGTCTTCTCTTCCTCCTGGACCCCGGCCTTCGCCGGGGAGACGGGCAGGGACGCCCGTCCCACGAAGGCAAGAGGGATGTCGGTGAGTTCTTTCGTAGCCCGGGCCTCCGTGCCCGGAAATCGGGAAGGCAAGCAGCGGCATGAGATTCGGAAGAGACGGGACGCCCTCTTCAGTGGGACC